>JBBIVI010000019.1:0-12326 GCA_037439825.1 Candidatus Nitrosotenuis sp.
ATTATATAGAAGTTGCAAATGCAATCAAAACACTGGTAGTCAGAGGCGCACCGGCAATTGGCGTAGCAGGAGCATTTGGCCTTGCACTGGCTGCTCAACAAAGCAAAGCGACAACCAAAGAACAACTAATCTCTGATTTAGAAAAAGCAAAAAAAATTCTCTATGAGACAAGACCTACTGCAGTGAATCTAGCTTGGGGTCTAAACAAAATAATGGAGGTAGCAAACCAAGGAACGGACGTCAAGGAAATCAAAGAATCGGTACTAAATACCGCAAAACAAATGGCAGAAGAAGACATCAAGATAAACATGACCATGGGAAAACACGGCTCTACATTATTTGATAACAATGACACAATCATGACCCACTGCAATGCAGGATCTCTAGCTACTGTTGCATACGGCACAGCACTTGGTGTAATTAGGGCAACAAAAGAAGCAGGAAAAAACATCAAAGTAATCGCAACAGAAACAAGACCAGTGCAACAAGGCTCGCGACTAACAGCATTTGAGCTAAAACACGATGGCATCGATGTAAGTCTGATTCCAGATACTGCCGTTGGCTATACCATGGCAAACAAGCTTGTCAACAAAGTAATAGTTGGAGCAGACAGAATACTTAGGACAGGACACGTCTACAACAAAATAGGAACATACCAAGTTGCATTAATGGCAAAACAGCATGGAATTCCATTTTATGTTGCAGCACCTCTTTCCACATTTGATCTAAAAAGCAATCCACAAGATGTCGTAATAGAGCAGCGCAAGTCAACTGAGGTAACACAAATTGGAGACAAAAAAACTGCACCTGACGGAATAAATGTGATAAACCCAGCATTTGATATGACGCCACCCGAGCTTATCTCAGGCATAATCACAGAAGCAGGCGTGGCAACTCCACCATACGAAGAATCTATCAAAAAGTTATTTTCAGCTAACAAATAGAAAGTTTTTATTGATTTTTAAAAACAAGAACAAAATATGTCTGCTGTGACAGTCGAGCAAGTACGGCAATCTCTTACAAACTGCATGGATCCCGAAGTCCCACTCAACATAGTTGAGATGGGCCTAATTTATGGAATCGACATCACACCATCAAATGATGTAAACATCAAAATGACAATGACTACACAAGGTTGCCCATTACACCAAACGTTAGTTGCAGATGTGACAAGGTATGTCAAAAAAGTACCTGGCGTCAACAACGTCAAAGTCGACATAGTCTGGGATCCACCATGGACAATAGACAAAATGTCCGAAGCAGCAAAGGCAAAGCTGAAGAGCTTTTCTGCAAAAGGAACTCCGGCACCAATTGATTATGAGACAGCAATGCCTCAAGGTGTGGGTTCTTTGATTCAACAAGAAGACGGCAGCCTAGTACTTGCAAACGAACACAACCAAGGATTCATGGTAAACCAAGCAATCGTTGATTTTTGGCGCTCTTGCAATGGAAAAAGAAAGATTACAGAATTAGTTGATATATTTGCACAAAAAACAGGACTGCAACGCTCTCAAGTGGAAAAAGAAGTCATACAATTGATTGGTCAGCTTCGAGATGGCGGCCTAATTGTAATACCAACACCAGAAGCACCAAATGTCCAATTTAAGAAATAATTCGTAAATACATCAAATTTTTTACAGGGATGTGTGTATTAGACTAATTGCAAAAAAAAATGCAAAAGATGTGGAGCGTATTTTGAATGCCAAGAAGATACGACATGTTGGTGTTTTGAGGAACTAAAACTAAATGAAAAAAACATCGAATTCGATGATTGTGTGTGCAAAAACTGTCTGTTAATACAATATCGGAAAAAACTATTTGGTGTTTAGGTCAATTAGACTTCGTTAATTTCTGTAATCGTTGCGTGCACCGAATCCATCCTTACCACTGCCCGTTTGTCTGAAAACCCAAGCGCGACATACCAATCTCCTACATCAGAGTCGTACTGAACTTCAAGTGTTTTGATGTCGGATGGCGCAACATTGTATTTTTTTGCAATACCTGAAACTGCCAAAGACACAGCTTGGTTTTGTGTTTCTAGTCTTTTTTTCATTAAGCCTATTCCAGGCATGACTGAATTACAAAACCAGTTCTAATATAGTTACTCATAAAAAACAGATATTCAATGTTTTTTAAAGCGGTTTTGCCAGATTAATTCTCTTTTTTAGTTTATCACTAGTTGGATAAATCCACACTATTGAACCATCAGGATTGAGCTGTATCATGTTTGTCTTTTGCAGATAATCTAATATGAAATTAAAGGTGGGATACTGCATTGCTTTTGGTAATTTCTTATTTAATTGATTTTTTGTTTCAAAGTACTTGTTTTCAGAAATTATTTTGGCCACGGTAGCAATATTTCTTAATGTCGGATTAGTTCTTTTAGTCTCTTTTAACAAAAAATCAAGATATTCTACAATCCCAAGCTGTGTTCTGTATGTCTTTTGGCTTTTTGATGACACTCTTTGTATTAGTACATATAAATATATAAAATATATGTACTATATTTGCTAATATCTAAAAAGTCTGTCATATTCCTTATGTGACATTAATTTTAGAAAAAGTGCTAATTTTTGATTAGTTGTTGGATCCACAGTAATTGTGTATAATAATCTGTAAGAATCGGATATACGTACACGATACAAACAATCAAATTCATTACGAAACTTTTTTGGCCATCTGTCAGACGGTATGGAATCACCTACAATCTGATCATTTTCTAAAGCCTTTTTGACATATTGTATTCGCTTTTTCTTGGAATCATAGTTTGAAAGCGCTTCATACAATGGAGTAAAATCTTTACTATCCCCCAAAACTAACATGCTGGTTATACTATGCACATCTGTAAATAAGGGCTCGGAGGGCTTCGATCCCTCGACCTGGCGGTCCGAAGCCGCCCGCACTGTCCAGACTGTGCTACGAGTCCAAAGCACTTTAAACGGGGCTAAATATCTGTCTAGCTACTTGAAGGTCTCAAAAAAAGTCTCAGGAGTAGAATATGCAATACGGGATATAGTGCTTGTCGCACGCCAAGTAGAAAAACAAGGAAAGCACATCACCTATCTTAACATAGGCGACCCAGTCCAGTACGGATTCCAACCACCAAAAAACGTCAAAGACGCAATGGTAAAGGCAATCAATGAAGGCCACAACTATTATGCCCAATCTGAAGGCCTGCCAGAGCTAAGAGAGGCAATAGCTAAAAAAGAAAAATCAAAAGGCCTCTCCGTTTCTGCAGACGACATTTTGGTAACAAACGGCGTATCAGAAGCACTAGACATGGTAATGTCTTCAATTGTCGAAGAAGGCGACGAAGTATTATTGCCTGGGCCATACTACCCACCATACGCATCCTACGTGAGGCTGCATGGAGGAAAACCAGTAGAATTTGCAGTGGATCTGAAAAACTCAACCCCTGACATTGATGATATAAAATCAAAGATAACAAAAAAGACGGTTGCCATCTGTCTTATCTCCCCAAACAACCCAACTGGCGTCGTCTTTTCAGAAAAATCACTAAAGCAGCTAGTAGACATTGCAAACCAGCATGACCTCTATATCATATGTGATGAAATATACGACCAAATAGTCTTTGATGAAAAATTCACAGGAATAGGCAAAGTGTCCTCTGACTCGCCAGTAATTTTGCTCAACGGATTTTCCAAAGTGCATCTTATGTCTGGGTGGCGAATAGGGTACATTGCATTTAACAATTCACAAAAGCTAGCACCACTGCGAGAAAATCTTCCCAAGCTTGCACGTGTGAGAATTTCGACAAATCTGCCAGTCCAGTATGCTGCCTTGGAGTCATTACGTGGCCCACAAGAATACGTAAACGAGTTTGTATCAGAGCTGAAAAAAAGGCGCGACTTTGTCATAAAAAGACTCAATTCTATTTCTGGTCTGTCTTGCTCCAACCCAAAAGGTGCCTTTTATGCATTCCCGAAAATAGAGCGCAACCCCTTCAAAACAGACCAGGAATTTGTCACAGAGCTGCTCAAAAAAACAGGAGTCCTTACTGTACACGGTTCAGGTTTTGGCACACAGTATGGAAGCGGTCACTTTAGATTGGTATTTCTTCCCGATATGAACACACTCAACTTTGCATTAGATGAAATAGAAAAGTTCACAAATCATCCAGAATCCTTATAGTGTTTGCTACCCTACTAGATACCTATGAAATTTACAAATAATGTTGGAAAGCGTAAATTCACAATACTGGTACAAGAAGAACCAGATGGAGGTTTTACTGGTAAATGTCTTGAGCTTCGAGGCGCAGTAAGCTACGGCAAAACCGTTGAAGAATTGAAAGATAACATGAAAGATGCAATATCGCTTATTCTTGATGTATTGGAAGAAGATGCAAAGAAGAATAATTTTAGAAAAGAGATAATCGAAATTTCAAATTAAGCCGGATATTCCTGAATGAGTTTAAAGAATCGTGAACCACTATCCAACAAGTTGGATAGCCTCTTCCTGCTTCAACGACCGAGCTTCTGATCTCTGCAGGCGTGAATTCCCGTGGTTCCCACGGTAGTCTGTCCGGCCCAATCCCGTTTCGGCTTTACGTGACAGCGGGTACAGGCCTGCATCATTGTCACGACGTTCTTCCACTTTGCCTGGCTCTAACATTGGCAGTAGTATGGCCTTGTCAGATTTAACAACTTTGTTCTGCTCTCAGCTAAGCAATGGTTTGCAGCGTTCATCCGCCGGTTAAAACCGGCGGTCTTCTCGCCTAAACTTGATAAAAGCATTAGGTAAGTTTGATTACGTTCCTGTCAGACAGTCTGGAAGCCACATTATACTTAGAAACTCAAAAGGTATGGCAGTCTCTGTTCCAAAACGTGATCCCTTGCCAGAGGGGACGCTAAAAGCAATTCTGATTGAAGCAGAAATTAAAAAAGAAGATTTTATTGAACAACTGTAAAACGATCAAAAAATGCTACATGCGTTACTTGTTTATCAAGTCTATCAGATGTATGTCTAATTAATCGCAAATCAGTATTGCCAACTAGTGACTTTTTTTGGCGTTATTTCTATTATACAATCAGTCTGTTCCAGCAGTTCTTTTGCGGATTTTACATTCAGGCTCTTAAAGTAGCGCAATAAAATAGAACTAGCTACTCTCTTTACCCTAGATTTTTCTAAAATCAGTCTTGCCCTCCCAACCCCCATTACTCCATAAATTGGGTGCCACACACCTGCATCTATGCAAAAGCAGACAGTTTTGTTTTTTTGAATGTTTTTTGCTTTTGCAGTCCTTGTGTTTGTGCCTATGTAGAATTTTTTTGCAGAATACTTGTACCAAACCGGAACAAGATGCGGATTTCCTTTTTTATCTAATGTAGCAAGATGAAGTATCTTTTGTTTTTTTAGGAATCTCTCTTTATTGAACAACTTTCTTTCTCAACCATAAAGCCAATAAAAATCCTCCAAAAACAAACATGCCAACTGAGATCTTTTCATTTGTTATCTCGGAATTTAACAAAAAATCAAGTGCAAACTCGGGGCTCCACAAAAGAATATTTCTTACCATTACTATTGCGCCAACTATGATGAACAGCGTCCCCATTGCAGAGTACCAGTTCCTTCCTTTTGGATGAAATGAAGACATAACTACAAATAGAAAAAAACCAGCATTTTGGCAGTCACACTTACGTCAACAACCCTCTCAATGCTTTTTGTACATGTTTTAGCTTTTTAGTATTAATCCTGCCTAGCCTTTTTCTGACAAGTGACTTTTCTAGCGTAAAAATCTTGTTAAACTTTATCCTTGATGTTTTGGGAATGTTGCCCCACTGCATATCATTTCTATCTAAAATAACTGAATACTCTTTGTTATCGAGATTTGATGTTATTCCACAACAGACAAAGTCACTTGATGAATCGTTATGATCTTTGTTTGATAAAACCAGCACTGGGCGTTGTTTGAACCTAGTCAGATCGCTAAATGGAAAAGCGACAAGAAGTATTTCGCCTTGCTCAAAGCTTATCCCAGATCTTGTCACTTTGATTATCCCACAACTTTTTGGCAGTTTTTTCTGAAAGTTTTGTTAAATAACTAAGATCATCTTCAATCTTTTTTGTTATATCATCAGATCTTTCAATTAGAATTTTTTTACGGGCTGCAGTAAGTAGTAATCGATCACCTTTTTTGATCCCAAGCATCTTTCTTACATCCGCAGGTATTGCGATCTGCCCTTTTGCTGAAACACTTACAGTTTTGAGTTTTGCAACTTCTTTCATAATTAAAGTAAGAAATTTCTTACTATTAAAGATTAACATAACGACCCATTAAATAATTTACAATTTCGTAGTAAAACTTATACAACAAAATTAATTGTGTTTTGAATTATAATCATCGCTTCAAAGGATTTTGATGCCTGGATTTTTCAGCTTGTTCTTTATCATGGCATTCAAAAGAAGCGGAGTTGCGATTTCTGCCATGTATGCAAGCGCACCTGGGCCTAAAAATATCGGTCTTAGGCCTTTGATCTCTGAAATTAAACCATTAACCAGATCAACTGATTCTTTGTCGTCACCGCAGACAAAAATATCGTAATCCAATGTCAGCTTGGGATCGACTAGTTTCTTTTCTGAAATAACGTGAAACGCAGAAACTAACTTTGATTTATTTTTCATGTATTTTTGTACGATCTGATGTGAAAACGGCTTGTTTTCCTTAAGTGGTATGAATTCAAAGCCAATATCGGTCTTTACCATTGGAACAATCGGTGATATTACAGTACAGTCATCCTTTGTTTTCCCTAAAAGATCGGAGCATACTGAATCAATATTCTCGTACGGAATGGACAAAATCAGAACATCGCTTTCTTGCGCAACAGAAATATTGTCTTTGCCAACAATTGTCCCACTTATGTTGCCATAGATCTGCTGCGCTTCCGATAGATATTCTGATGCTGCAGTTGCGGCTCTTTGCGCATCCCTTGATCCGATCAGAATGTCATGCTTTGGGCACCATCTGAGCGCAAAACCCTTGCCCATGCCACCAGTGCCTCCAATTATTCCTATTTTCAACAAAAAACGGCAGGCAATGTTATTATTATCTCTACTGTGAATCTCAAAAAGTGCATGGGATTGATCATATTTTTACGCCACGGCCAAGCACAAAATAACACAGCACGAGTTTTGGCAGGAAGGGCGCCTGGTGTCTCTCTAACACAAAAAGGAATCAAGCAAGCTAATGATATCGGCAAATATCTAAAATCACTAAACATAGCGCACATTTACACAAGTCCAATTGAGCGGGCCAAAAAAACGGCCGAAATTGTAGGCCGACACCTCAGCCTTTCACCAAAAGAAGACGAACGACTCTACGAGCTTGAGATGGGGCGATTTTCAGGAATGGCTTATGATGATCTGTTTGCCAAACACGGAAATGTATTTTTGAAATTCTACCAAGGCGATCCAACGATTGCGGAAAATGGTGTCGAGACATTTGCCCAAGTAAAGCGTCGCGTCTTGGACATGGTGGATTATATCTGTAAAAAACATGCAGGCAAAAACGTACTATGTGTGACCCACATGGACCCAATCAAGGCGATGATCTCAAACGTACTTAACTTGAGCCCACAGTCACTCTTTGAGCTCATAATCGCAAACGCCTCTCTGACCATAGTAAGAGAAGATCAGGGAAAATTCTCACTTAGCGCGATCAACGCAATGAACTCTGAAAGATATACACAAGGGCCTTTCTAAATCTCATCACTGAAACTATTCACTACGGCCAATGTTCAGCACATTTACCCATTTGGCAAAACACAAAACCCTTAAATAGAATTCGCAGACCACGAGCTATAATCGGTCATGGTTAGGATAGCATTATTTACAATTTTAACCGTCCTAGTTATTTTGCCCACATTACAGCTCGTCTTTGCAGCAGAAGGCTCTTCTGTAGGGGAGTTCGTGCAGAGAAAAGTAGAGATCTGGAACCTCTTCTTTAAAATGATGACAATTGCGTTTACCGTGGGTGCAGTAGTATCTGGCACACTAATTTGGCTTGTATGGCGATTCAGAGAATCACACCCAAAAGCCAAGCCCACCAAATATGAGGAAAAAGGTGAATGGTAAATGGGAGAGCATCACTCAAACTGGCCTGAATGGATCTACATTGGTGTAGTAGTTGCACTTTTAGCTTATGTGGGTGCAGAAGCATGGAACGTAGAAAGAATAGTAGAACATGTACCTGCAGAGGCCGAAGTCATCAAGGTTACTGGCCAACAATGGTTCTGGACATTTGAGCATGAAGATGGAACAAAAGAGGTAGGCGAGCTTCACGTAAAGAAAGGAAAACCCTACAAATTTGAAATAACTGCCAAGGATGTCAACCACGCATTCAACATTCACGATTATGTAGTGTTACAAGATGCAATAGTCGGAAGGACAAACACGGTTTGGTTTGCTCCAGATAAGGCAGGAGAATATACCATCCAGTGCAGAGAATATTGTGGATTACTTCACTATAACATGAGGGCGACACTATATGTGGAGGAGTAAATTGATAACTTTAATAAAAGATGCAAAGGTGAGCAGCTAAGATGGTACTAGAACTTGCAAAGCCACGTCCAATTTGGCAGATAATGTTTTCGACTCACCATACAGACGTAGGTCTGATGTACCTCATATCATCACTTACATTCTTCTTCATGGGTGGTGCACTAGCGCTTGGCATTAGGGCCGAGCTGTTCCTGCCAGGAACGCAGATAATTTCAGACTCGATGACATTTAACAGAATGTTTACTGTTCATGGAACAACTCTGATCTTTTTGTTCCTTTTACCGTTTGCATCCGCAGTTGGAAACTATTTTGTTCCAATTATGGTTCGATACAAAGACATGGCATATCCAAAGCTAAATGCAGTCGCATTCTGGATGATCCCACCAGCTGGTGCACTCATCTGGCTTGGCTTTGCAGACTTTACATGGTATGCGACACCACCATACTCTGCCATCAGGGCACCAGGTCCTGCAGCAGACATGTGGATCTTTGCACAAAAGATATTGGGTGTGTCATCGATTCTTGGTTCAATCAACTTTATAGTCACGATTCTCAAATGCAAGCATCCAGATCTGCCATTGAGCAAAGTCCCTCTTTTGGCATGGTCATTTTTGTCTGCTTCTCTGATTGTACTCGTAGCCGTGCCAACATTTGCTGCCGCACTTGTAATGCTACTAACAGACAGACTCGGTGTAACCGGATTCTTTGATCCTGCAAAGGGCGGAGATCCGATTGCGTATCAACATCTATTTTGGTTTACATTCCATCCCGAAGTCTACGTTCTTGTAATTCCGGCAATTGGAATGATGTATGAAATAATCCCACGATTCTCAAGAAAGCCGATCTTTTCACATTCGTCTGGAATCTTTGCATTTGTTATGCTAAGCATAGTTGGATTTTCATCGTGGGCGCATCACATGTATGCAACTGGAATGTCGTTTACCGAAAAAACCGTCTTTATGGTTGGAACCTTAGCAGCAGTTCCTGCATCAGCAATGCACGTCTTTAACTTTTTAGCTACCATGTGGGGCGGACGAATCAAGTTTACAACGCCTATGATGTGGTCAGTTGGTGGAATTGCATTGTTCTTCTCAGCTGGAGCAGGGGGTGTGGCAAATGCCGCGATGCCATTTGACTTTATCACACACGACTCGTACTGGGTGGTGGGTCACTTCCATCTCTTCGTGATGGGAACCATAGCGTTTGGCTCAATTGCATTTCTGTACTACATGTTCCCATTTGTTACAGGAAGAATGTACAATGAAACGATGGGCAAGATCCACTTTATCATGTCATTTATTGGAACCGTGATGGTCTTCTTTACACAACATGTATTGGGACTATACGGAATGCCAAGACGTGTCTTTGATTACATACCGTTGCCAGAATACATCATAATGAACCAGATTGCATCAGTTGGAGCAATGATAATTGGTGCAAGCATGGCACTTTGGATATTCAACATGATATACAGCTCTGCAAAAGGCAAGGAAGCAAACATGGACGACCCATGGGGCCTTGGCGGAAAATACTACTACCCATACCAGGCAAAGACGCCACATCACTAGGTGATACTCATGGAACAACACGCAGAACCAATCTACAGGACAACACCGGCCAGAACTGCAAAAATGCTTGCAATTATGTGTGGTGTCTGCATCGCAGGAGGCGTACTGTTTTTCAGCTTTTGGGACTACTGGATATCAATGCCGCCTGGAAACCAGATGCTGGCAGAAAAACCCGGTGCAGAGCAAGCAGCAGTCACAGGTAAAGAATTTGACGTAGATCTTACATTTGTAGAGTCGGCTGACTTTAGGACTTTGTCATTTAACGCATTACCTGGAGAGGAAGGACATAATCCAGACATTCATGCAAACGTTGGCGACAAGATAGAATTTGTTGTCAAAAACGGCGGCAAGTCATTCCATGCTTTTGGAGTAACTGCAGCAGAAGAAGGCTTTGAAGGAATAATCCCGGGAACCGAGATTGCAAGCGCAAATAATCCTCTCAAGCCAGGAGAATCAGGCGAATCACACTTTGTACCGTCAAAGGAAGGCACGTATTATTACATCTGTACTGTGCCTGGGCACAGAGAAATGGGCATGGTAGGAAAGATAATAGTGGCACCAAAAGGCGCAGCCTCACAAGCAGCAGCGCCAACAGGTGTAAGCCACAACTTTGATCTCAATTTCGTCGAGTCTGCAGATTTCAAAACTTTGTCATTTAACGCATTACCTGGAGAGGAAGGACACAATCCTAAATTCACAGTAAAGTCAGGTGACTCTGTCACATTCAAGGTAGCAAATCATGGAAAATCATTCCATTCTTTTGGTGTGGTCTCGGATGTCGATGATCCAAACTCTATTGTGTGGAATTCAGCAATAAAATCTGCAAACAACCCAATGAAACCTGGCGAATCAGGCGAAGTCACATTTACCGCAGGAGCTCCAGGATTGTATCATTATATCTGCACAGTCCCAGGCCATGCAGCGCTGGGAATGCAAGGCGATTTCATAGTAGAGTAGCTTGTTTCTAAAATTTGTGTCACTTGCATCGCTTGTAGTTCTGTATTCGCTAATGTTTATTGGCGGGTATGTTTCTGCAGCAGGACTTGGCCTTTCATGTCCTGACTGGCCACTCTGTCCGAACGGGCTTTTGCCTGACAATGAGTTCCTAATAGAATGGATTCACCGATTCGTTGCAGCAACCACCGGCACACTTGTCATCGCAACTACGATCGGCGTGTGGCTCAACAAAAATGCCGATAAAAAAATCAAACTCACAAGTACGCTTGCATCAGTTTTTGTCATCACACAGATAACACTTGGCGCACTAGTCATTGATCTAAAGCTGCACGCACTGCTTGTGGCAATACATCTTGGAATAGGCATACTGTTATTTGCGATGACTCTACTTACTACGATCTTTGCCTTCAGGCTTGGCAAGACGGCGATTCAGACTAGTGCTTAGCCTTTCTGAATCTTGGTAGGTAGATGTAGCCTATAATTATTGCAAGGCCTATTGCACCAGAGACTATCACATAGATGAATATGTAACCAAAGGGGCTTTGAGTGCTTACATTGAAGGTATGTGTTATCACTTTGCCTTCAGAATCATAGAGATCAACTCTGAAGATGTGGTTTCCTGCCCTTTCAAAGACATAATCAAAGGACCAATGCCCACCATCAATTGTTTGCGGTGGAATGCCGTCTACTTGGATGTCATTGTAAAAGATTCGAATGCCGACTGTAAATCTTGGCACCTCGTTTAGATCTAAATCCGTTACCCGTAAGAGGATCTTCGCTTTGTCATTTAGCTGAGGGATCTCGGGATCCGTTGCGATCTGGACTCGGTTATCACCAATGGTTGACTCGGCAGAATTGAACAAGGCGTGTCCTTCTGCAGACTGGACGTAAAAAACCGAAATTATCAATAACGCCAAAAATGCAAACTTGAACACGATCTGATTAAGTCCCGATTCAATATATGCAAACTGATTTTTTGCCGGAAAATGTCAAAAGCTTTAAATGCAGACTTGGAAAAGAGCCAAACGTTGACTACAGTCAGAAAATCAATCGACATCAAAGCTCCGGTTGATACAGTTTTTACGTATTTTGCAAGACCCGAACACGTCTCTGACCAGATGACTGACAAAGGTGTTGCAATGACCGTAATTCCAATGGAGATCAAGGATGGTATGGGTGTCGGTACAACATTTAGAATTGTAGGTGACTTTGGCGGAAAAAGACTAGAGTGGGATTGTGAAACCACCGAGTTCATCAGAGAAAGAAAGATCGCAGCCAAGATGA
>JBBIVI010000020.1:0-12294 GCA_037439825.1 Candidatus Nitrosotenuis sp.
GATTTTTTGGGCATAATCATTGTGGTTTTTGTAACCAATTGTTACCAATCATTACCAAAACTTTATATACCATAAGCTGGTTGTAATAACCAATGGATGGAAAGAAATACCAAACCACAAAGAAAGGTCAGGTAGACTTTCCTCCAAATCAAAAGGTGCAAAACAAAATGTCAACAAGCGAAAATCAAAAAGACGTATTTTCAGTTTACACCAAGAGTTTTGACAAGGTAAAGAGCGCATTTGAGAGAGCATCAACGCAATCCCTACAATCATACACAAACCTAAGCCAAGAGCTCATCTCAACATGGAGCAGCTTTATCCATACAACGACTGCAGTTCAACAAAGCATTGCAAACAAGGTTGGAGTCAATACAGCGCTGCCAGAGACAACAATCACTGCAGTTCAAGACGCAACTGAGGCATTTATAAAGACATTTGATACAAACAGCAAAGTTGTTCAAACCGTCCTAGATGCCATCATACAGAACATCAAGACAATCAACCAAAATGCAAGCGCATTTGCAGATCTAAACCAAAACATCGTCAATTCTTGGATTAGTGCCTGGAAACCACGAAACTAACCCTTTTTTATTTTTTATATTCTAAGGTTCTGTAATCTACCAAATCACACCACAATCTGCAATCTGAATAGACAGAAACTTGCGCAACATCACGAACCAATAATCCTCCGAGTCGATGGAAGTGGATTGTGAAGGGTTGAAAGTGTTAGCCCACGTAGATTACACAGAACCTATTCTAAAGTGAAATGCAGCATCCAAAGCTATTGCTACGAAGATGATTGTAAGGTATGGTGCAGTCACTTTGTATGCCTTCCAAGCAAAGTCTGATGTAGGATTCTTTGTAAGTTTGTAGTGGTATGCAAGCATAAGTCCACCACTTGCCGCTGCAATTACCAGATACACGAGGCCCAAGCCAAAGGCATAAAGTGCCAGCGAGTAGGGAAGCAAAATAGCGGTATTTGCCAGTATGTATTTTGATGTCTTGTGCATTCCAATGAGCACCGGCAACATAGGTACATGTGCCTCTTCATAATCATCTCGTATCTTCATTGCAAGGCACCAAAAGTGTGAAGGAGTCCACACAAACACCAAAAAGCCAACCAAAAACCCCAATAGATCAATTCCAAGAGGCGGAACAAATCCGGTTGCTGCAGTCCAACCCGCCATTGACGCGGCACTTCCTGCAAATCCACCAATTACGATGTTTGACGAGTTTTTTCTCTTAAGCCACACAGTGTATACTATTACGTAAAAAAAGATCCCAAGCGCAATAAAAAACGTAGATACCAAATTGAGTGTAATTGCTGCATATACTACAGATACGACAGAGACTGCAAGTCCGTACAAGAGTACATAGTTTGCCTTGATTCGTCCAGATGGAATTGGGCGCGTGCTTGTCCTTTTCATTAGAGGATCGATGTCCTTGTCGTAATAGTGGTTTAACGCACTAGAACCAGCCGAAGCTAGCGCTCCTGCAATTATTATGTGGATTAGTCCCATAGGATCAAGTTCTGGGCCTATGAGTTTTGAGGCGGCATACATTGATGTAACTGCAGTAATTACAAGCAAAACCACGATTCTAGGTTTTGATACCTCAAGGAGTTCTTTTGTTACCAAACTATTCAAAGCGCTCCCCTTAAGCCATATAACTCTATTTTGTATTTTCAGAATCCTAGAGGCTAGACCAAAATTCATTTAGAGCAGGCTTTGACTTTTTCGTTAGCTATCTTCCAGTTAGTAAATGACCAGTATTGTCCAAGCTCGTGTTTTATCTTGACCTCTTCACAGTTCATTGCTTCAATTTCGGCCTTTTCTTGCATTTCTAGCGGCACCATGACGGTTTGTTTGTGATATATGACGTACCCTCCAAGTGAGGCTCCCAGAACCAAAAATACGAGCGGTATGATAAACATTGGATCCGCCATAGCTAGGCGTTGATTTGGTAGGTATTTGAGTTTTTTGAAGCGATTACTGATTTGCAGACAAGCTTAAAGATTAGCTGGGCAGCTAAAGATGCATTATCAGATCAGAGATGCAACTGTAATCAAGGATGAAGACGATACTTCTAACATACAAAGGTGTCTTGATTCGCCAAGCAGAGTTGACTCATCCAAAATGGGCAGGAGAGTCATACAGAGAGGAGCAAAAACGCGCAATGCGTTCTGTCCCTCCAGATACCACGCTTTGTGTCAAGCGTGGAACAAAAAGCATCAGGATCTCAGAATATCCCCAAATTGAAAAGACAATACTTCTCAAAAAGATCGTGCTCAGTACTGCAAGAGGTACTGGAACACGAATCCTCTAATTTTTTTAGCTCCAGATCTTTTCCTTAAATGTCCATTTTTTGTTTAGGATAAAGTTGCTAAATGCAGCACATGCTACTGCCAACACAAGTGCTATTGGATATTCCATGTCGTAGGCATCAACAAGAAGATACACCATGCCAAGTTGTGCTAGGGCCCCAAGCGAGCTGAACCCAATAAACTTGCCATACTGTACGAGTGTGTGTCTTGTTGTAAAGTCACGATCCTCAAATGTCCATACTTTGTTGAGGACAAAGTTGCTCGTCATCGATACTGCTATTCCAATTATTGTTGCATGCAAATACCACAGATGAGACACGATTCCAGAAAACAGAGAAGAAACTGCATAGTTTACTGCAAGGCCGATTGCACCAACTGAATAAAACCTTCCAGCCTTTGAGAAAAAGCTGACAGAGGTTCTTTTTTCTTCCCTTGCTGCTGCCTTGCCGTACCTATACAGCTTCCAGACAGCTCTTAGGTAATCAAATACAGTCTTTGAGTCTAACTTGCTTGTGCCAAGCTTTCTGTTTGTAAATGTGTAGGGAATCTCCAGAATGTTTTTGTTTTTTGTCTTTACTAGGATTTCAAGCAGCATCTTGTATCCTATTGCATCAAATTGCAACCCTTGAATTACATGTCTTTTGAAAGCAAAGAATCCTGACATTGGGTCTTTTGCACCTATTCCAAGGCCACGTTTTGCAATTAGTGTGGCAATTTTGCTCATCAGTTTTCTTTTTAATGTCCATCCCGTGATAGATCCTCCTTTAACGTACCGCGAGGCAATTACAATATCGTATTTTTGTTGCTTGAGTGCTTCAAGCATTTTTGGTAAAAGGCTTGCCGGATGGGATAGATCGCTGTCCATGACTACGATAGTGTTACCAGTTGCATATTGGATCCCCTTGAGGATTGCAGAGCTTAGTCCTTCCTTTGTTTTTCTTTGGATAACATCGATTGTATGATTTGCAAGTTTTTTCACATCCTGAAGATAGTCCTCTACAAGCTTTGCCGTCCCATCGGGCGAATTATCGTCTACTATGATGGTCTGTGCAGTAGTGTTTTTTGGAAGATTTTGCTCAATCGACTTGAGCATTTGTACTATATTTTCAGATTCATTGTAGGTAGGAATTATTATAGATACATGAGCGTTTTTACTCCTAACTGTCTGCTCAGATGCCATAGTTGATTGTCCCCTTGAATGTAGATATTAATTTTTTATCTCAAATTGTTAACGTGTGAGTTAATTTCTTTAAAAACCAGCCTCAAATGGACAAACAGGTTTGATGATTTCACGCATAAGTACGGTAGCAAAAGAGCCACGTTGCAGATCAAATCTTACGGTATCTCCTTTTGATTCAAAGTTGGTGCATACGATCTTTGCTGCTCTGAACCCTCCTTCGGAACTGATCTCCTGCATCTCTTTTATGTAAAACTCCGAGGGAGAGATCTGCTCGTCTTCCAGTATCTTTGTTATGTAAAAATCGAATCTTGTCTTTTTAAAGTAAGAATAACCCACTAGTGGGACTGCAAGCTGCTGATCGCCCTTCATTTCATATTTGCCAAGTTTTGCGTTTTTATCATAGCACACATCACCTTCTTTAGGATTAAAGAGATCTTCTCCGTACTCAAACGCTCGGCTCAAAGTCAAATTGAAGATAAACGATTGATAAGCATCAACAAAGAGTCTTCTAATTGACAGAGGTAGCTTGATTATTGCTTTTTTTGGATCTTGGTGTTGCGTCATTTCTTCTAAAATAATTCTTTCAAGATCCATTTGTTTTGGTATGATATGAAGAAGCTCTGGGAATTTTGATTGATCAGACAGTTCTTTTCTTAGCTTGGTATTTTCTTCTGAGTCATATTCTGACGTATGTGAAAGAATCAGTCTTACTGCCTCATCAAATCTTTTTTGGATTAGCGCTTTTCCAACTAAGTGTGTTACTGGTCGTCTTGAGCCAAATCTTTGGTATCCGTAGAAATTCAAGATCTTGTCGGTTTCTGAGAATTCTGAAATATTGCCGGATGCTCCGGTTATTTTAATAACAAAGTGATTTCCTCGCATATCTTTTGCAGAAAGCGGTTTTTTTGAGAACCCGATTTTTCGTAGCGATACCTTTTCATCAGAATAGTCTGGCAGCACTCTTGATTTTGCCATAGAACATACGTATTGTTCTGTTTCTGCAAATGCATCTTTTAACCCCAGTGCTTTTAGATGGACACCGGATTTTCTAAAGATCTTTTGGAGAGCATGGTTTGTGTCAATCCCTACCTTTCTCAGCTTGTAGACTGCAAATCCGTCTTGCTGCGACAGAGATTCTAGAGTTTTTTCTGTAAGAATTTCAGAGACTAGAAAATCTTCAGGGCGTTGTCGAATCTTTCCACCACTACCAAGATATTTCGTAGTATAAGTCAGTATGCCTATTTCAGAGTCTATCTTGGGAATCACGGAATTATGTTCACAGTTACAAAATGAGATACAGTTACGTCGTCGGTTCTTACCGAAAGCAGAACCTTGTAAATTCCTGGCAGTGCAGACTCACTTGTCGTAATGGATACAGGCACTGTTTGTGGATCACCCAAAGATAGATTCGTAGTTGGTATTGTTACCGTTATATCATCAAACTCGGAGGTGGTTTTTGCAAAAAGACTGACATCGATTTGTGATTGCGCTGAGAGATTAAGATTCAATGTTGCTGCTTGTCCACGATTAATGGTTAATTCTTTTTGTGCCAAATCAAACTCGAATGGTAACTTTTTCTGCAAATCTACTACACCTATGTTGTTTTCAACCCATTCAGTAAACCAGATTTTGTCACCTGCAGCTCTGAATCCAAACACTTGAGATATACCACATTGTGAATCAACACCGCAGTCTGCCCACTGTGGGTTCTGGGATGGTATCTGATATTCTACAAGTTGTTCCTTTTCAATGTCAAAGACTGCTATTGCGTTTGCTAACTGCTCATTAAAAATCAATTTTCCCCCATCAACCTGAGTCCAGTATGGTCCAGATACTGGTGATCTTACCACGCCTGTCGCATTGCCATAAACCGAAGGTCTTGCATCAGATGTTACATATTTTGTAAATTTAGAATCAGATGGATCAAATTTGAAAAACGAGTTACTTGATGTATCTGCAATCCAGATGTCATCGTTGTGATCAACTGATAGTCCTATTGGTGTGCCAAGTGATGGTGGCAGATTAAATGCTACTGAAAATGCTAGTGCTGTCGAGTTGTCTTGGGGATTTGTAGCGCCAAGCTTGGAAAATTCGTTGTAGTTGAACTTGATCAATGCCCCACCCTGTTTTAAAATCCAGTTTGTGTACCAGATATTGCCGCTTGAGTCCACATCAAAGCCAGCTACAAAGGAACCAGGGATTGGTGTGGAGATATTTTGATATGACTTGTCCGTTGTTTGCTTTGTATCAAAGAAGCTGATCTTTCCACCATAAAAGTCGTTTAATATTAGCTGGTCTCCCATCACAACAAGGTGTTGAGGTAGAGAATCGCCATTTGTTGCGTAGTTAATTCTTTCATAAGATCCATCCAAGGTAGAAAATTTCCAAATTGAGTCATGGGCATCATCGGTATACCAAATATTTCCGTCATAAGAATAATCCATTCCCCACATCATAGAGCGGCCCATTTCTGGCCAAGTTGGGTTGTCAAATTCTGTAAATTGTCTACTAAATGGATCAAATTTTGCAATTTTTCCCGTATTTGTTTGTGCAAACCACACAGATCCCTGCGGATCAACTGTTATAGCTAATGGTTGTGTGCATGCAGTAGGTATTTTGAATTCGGTCACATACGTATTTGATTTTGCATCACCTGTTCCACAGAATCGAGGCCTTTGTTCATCTGGGAAATTGTCTGCTGGTGTCCCAGTTGTGGTGATTTGTTGTGGGATCTGTGATGGCATGCTATTGAGCGCCAAAGTCAAAGTCGAAGTGATTAGGATCACGGCAAAAAAGCCGGCAACAATGATTCCTTTTGTCCTCTTTTTCATATTTGCGACTTTGAGTTAGCTCGTTATATTTATTGAGTGCCCATTTAGCCTTGGACCGATTTTGTTAATCATAATAGCTTTAGATCACTTGTTATCTTGTCTACAAGGTCTTCTGGTGCTGGCCCAATCGAGATACAAGTAAAAGTCCCAGGCGCAATTTGGGTATGACCAGCATCTGTTACTTCGGCCCAAGGAAGCCCTAATTCGATTGCAGCTTTTTTTATTTCGTTGAGCTCTTTTTCACTGTTTACCTTTACCACAATCTTTTCTTGGCCTACCCACCATTTTTCAAACCAGTCAGGATGTGATTTTCGTACGTTTTCTGCACCAAGAACACATGCATGACCGACTTGAGCTGCAATCTTGCCTTTTCCCATTCCAAGATCAGCTCTTACCACAATTACCTGTTTTATTGCGCCCATAACACAGTGAGCATCCTACCATTGAAAAACTTTTGAGGATTCAATTAAATTAATCCACACTCAAGAATAACAAAATGTCTTATGATGTCATAGTTGCAGGTGGGAGCGTGGCAGGCTTGTTTTGTGCAAGAGAGATAGCAAAGAATGGCCACAGCGTTCTGGTGATTGAAGAAGATTTTGAGATAGGCACGCCAGAACATTGTGGCGGCTTGGTATCGATGTCTGCACTTGAGGAGCTTGGCATAGTTCCTTCGCAAAAAACGCTAGACAATCAGATTCAGACTGCCATTTTAAGCTCTCCTAGTGGCACAAAGATTACAATTGATGCAAAAAAACAAAATGTTTTGGTCATAAATAGGCGTGAGCTTGACAAACAAATCGCACATCAAGCGCAAAAAAACGGTGCCGAGGTTAAAGTAAAGACATCACTTAAGGAGGTAAAAGGCAACACCGTGATTACATCTGCAGGAAATTTTGATTTTAAGATCCTAGTTGATGCGAGAGGTGCATCAGCACTGGTACAAAAAGATAGAACTGGTACACTACAGTCAGCCCAATACGAAATCTATGTAGATTGGATACAAAAAGGACAAGTGGAAGTAAATTTTGATGCACAAAAATATCCGGGGTTTTTTTCCTGGGTAATTCCCGCAGGAAACGGCATCGGCAAAGTCGGAGTCGCTGGACGAGGAATCAATGCGATGCAAGCACTAGAGAAGTTTCTTGAGCAGAAAGGAAAACATTCTACAATCAGAAAGGTCTTTGCCCCAATCTGGGTGAATGGTCCAATTGAGAATTTTGTTGAAGGGATCACAGTTATCGTAGGTGATGCAGCAGGTCAATCCAAGCCCACCACTGCCGGCGGTATTTATTCTTGTGGAATTGGAGGCATCTTCGCAGGTCGTGCAATATCTAGATTTTTGGAAACACAAAACAAAACAGATTTGGGATCATACCAGAAAACATGGCAAGATAAATTTGGAAAAGAGTTTGAAAAACAGCTTTTTGCAAGAAAGATGCTTGAGCGACTAGATAACAAAACAATAGACAAGCTGTTTGATACCATAACGCCAGAAATGATGCAAGATATTTCAAAAAATGACGATTTTGATTTTCACACTTCAGCACTCATTAAAATGTTAGGCCTGAAGGGTTCGCTCAAAGTGGCTCAAACAATTTTTGGTTCAGAGGTTCGAAAGCTGCTCAGCTAAACCAGCAAGCTATAAATGGAATATAAAAAAACAGCTTGCATGTCAACATCACTGACACTTCCAGTATGTAGTTGCTGTAACAAGCACATCATGCCAAACGACAAATGTGTTAAATTCATGTGCCCAGAATGTGGCTCTGTTTTAATATGGCGATGTGAGAGTTGCAGAGAAGCAGCAAGATCATATACTTGCGAGTCGTGTAAATTTCAAGGACCGTAAAATGGCACGCCAGCTTCTAATAACAAAGATTATTCCTACTGGAACGGAGATAAATTTGGATGATCTTGCAAAGAACATCCAAGGAAAACTCCAAGGGGGGATTTTGCTTGAAAAATACACAAAGGAACCACTTGCGTTTGGACTGTACTATCTGAAGGCAGAGTTCAATTTGGACGACAAAGAAGGACAAATGGACATGCTTGAAGGCACGGTTAGATCTGTGGAAGGCGTCTCAGAGTTTGAAGTTCTCAACATGAGTCGTAAGTCAGTAGATGTGAAGTGATACCAAAGTGGCAAGAAAAGACGAACCTTTGCAAATGCGAGTCGGCGAAGCAAAGCAAAGAGATGTTGGGAAAAAGAGAGCAAGAATAGGCCCTGATGCGATGGATTTTCTAAAGGCAAACCCAGGAGACATAATTGAGATCACAGGCAAGCGAACCAGTTGTGCAGTTGCCTGGCCAACAGATGAGGATGACAAATTTTCAGACATAATTAGAATAGATGGCCAGACAAGAAAAAACATAGGTAGTGCGTTAAACGATATTGTAAAGATAAAAAAAGTTGCAGCCAAGGTGGCAAAATCCATTGTTTTGGTGCCAGTATCAGATGTAGTTACTGTTGACAAAGAGTTTACGGATTTTGTGAAAAACCGTCTCAAAGGACTACCTTTCTGTCAAGGAGACGAGATCTCTGTAATGATTTTGGGCAACCCGATGGACTTTAAGATAAACAAGATAACTCCAAAAGGAATAGTTACCATAGACAGAACTACCGAGTTTTCAATATCCACAGAAAAGGCAACTGATAAAAAGGCACGCGTTACCTATGATGAAGTAGGCGGCCTCAAAAACGAAATCAAGATAATGAGAGAAATAGTTGAGCTTCCACTAAGGCACCCGGAGATCTTCAACAGACTTGGAATCGAGCCACACAGTGGAATTCTGCTGTACGGTCCACCTGGATGCGGCAAGACATTGATTGCCAAGGTGCTAGCATCCGAGTCTGAAGCAAACATGTTTTCGATTAATGGTCCGGAAATCATGAACAAGTATTATGGTGAAACCGAGGCAAAACTCAGAGAGATCTTCAAAGAGGCAAAAGACAACTCGCCAAGCATTATCTTTATTGATGAAATTGATGCCATTGCTCCAAAACGCGAAGAGGCATACGGTGACGTTGAGAAAAGAGTGGTGGCCCAACTTCTTGCCTTAATGGATGGCCTCACAGACAGAGGAAACGTAATTGTACTTGGTGCCACAAACAGGCCTGATAGTGTAGATCCAGCACTTCGAAGACCTGGAAGATTTGACAGAGAGATCGAAGTCTCCGTTCCAAACGCAGATGGAAGACTTGAGATATTGCAGATACACACACGCGGAATGCCGATTGCAGAAGAAGTAGAGCTCAAACGACTTGCAGCAGAGCTACATGGTTACACTGGTGCAGACATCAAATCGTTGTGTCGTGAAGCTGCACTAAAAGCAATTCGAAGATACCTTCCGGAAATTGATTTAGAGACGGAAAAAGTCTCAGCTGAGATATTACAATCAATGGATATCAAACTCCAAGACTTTTACGATGCAATGCACGAAGTTGTGCCAACCGCCATGAGGGAGTTTTATGTGGAACGACCAAAGGTCTTTTGGCACAATGTAGGCGGCCTAGATGAAGTAAAAAGAACGTTGCAAGACAATCTCATCGTAGCATTAAAAGAACCTCAGAAATTTTACAACATGGGCATCAAACCGCCACGCGGTGTTTTATTATACGGTCCACCGGGATGTGGTAAGTCACTTTTGGCCAGAGCAGTAGCTACAGAAAGCGGAAGCAACATGATACTTGTGCGTGGTCCTGAGATCCTCTCAAAATGGGTTGGCGAATCTGAAAAAGCAATTCGGGAGATCTTTAGAAAAGCAAAGACATCTGCGCCGTGCGTAGTCATATTTGACGAAATGGATTCACTTGCAAGAGTGAAATCAGGTGACGAAGTAGGTATAGGTCAAACAATTTTGTCGCAGCTTCTCACAGAAATGGAAGAAAGTGGATCATCGCGAGTAGTAGTAATTGGAATAACCAACAGGCCGGATCTATTGGATCATTCACTTCTTAGGCCTGGCAGACTAGAACCCGTTCTGTATGTACAACAACCAGACGAAAAAGGAAGATTAGAGATAATCAAAATAATTACAGAAAAAATGCCACTTTCGGATAATGTTAACTTGGAAGAGATCTCTGTATCCACACAAAACTACACAGGTGCAGACTTGGCGGCTTTGTGTAGAGAAGCAGGAGTGCACGCCATGCAGACTAATTCTACAAAGATTGGAAGTGCAGATTTTGCGGCAGCGCTCAAAAAAGTAAGGCCGTCGATTACTAAAGAGGTAGACCAGTGGTACACATCAATAAGGGAAACTATTTCTAATGTCGTCCCTAAACAAATAGACAAGACATTTTACGGTTAAAAAAATGGCAGACTTTCCAATAAGAAACATTGTATATGAAAAGATCAAGTCAGTAGCTTCAATCACAGACGAGGATCTTCAAAAAGCACTTAGCAAAGCAGGCGTCAGCCTTGCTCAAGACAAATTCAACAAGATTTTGCTTGATTTGGAGATAATGGGTCTCATCAAGGTTTCTTGGCTTACAAAAGACACCCGTAGAATCGAGGCTTCGGTTGAAGAAGTCGAAGAAGACGAATACGAGGAACAAAGCAAAGAAATGATGGAAAAAGACTATGAGGCATCCTTTCCTGGTTTAGAAGAATCCTAAATCTACACCTCACTTACCCTTGCTAGATTATTATGCAATGAACGTTTAGAATTTTTATGAATCACCAAGCTGTCGGCATGTTTGAGGTGGTAAGGAATACCTTCTCGAGTCTTCAAGATGCCATGCCTCAATTCAGCCCGCTTGTTGGTGAGATCATGTCTGCTCCGGTGTTACTTTTGGCAGCAGCAGTTATAATTTTTCTAGGCCCAACGATGGATAAATCGGCAGATGCCGTCTTTGAAGCAGTTGGTAAAGTATGGACCTCGATGCTTAATCTGAAGCAAAAAAAGAACTTGCATCAAAGTTGCAGAAAATCTTTTCTGAAACAGGTAGGAGATAGTCAAATCCTCAATCCCCTACTATCTCCTACTTTTTTTATTTTGGAACTGAAAATTAAACATCACTGGCACAGTCATGATGCCAATAGCAATACGGACTGGTAGACCAAACTTACTACTCAACCTTTCACGAGTAGTGCCAGTGACAGGTAAAACAAGGGCTGTTTTACACGAAAATGTATACTCGTTAATCTATTAAAACTGGCGTAGATTTCATTTCCGTATTACAAAGCTAGAAAATGTGTCAGGCAAGCAGGTTCACATGATGTCAGGCATAGCCCAACAAGAGATCCTCCCGCCCGCCACATATTAAAACGCATTACAATAGTTAAAGGAACGCGTAGAATTCATACTAAAAGCGTGAGATTCCACACAACGTATTACCTGATTTTGTGCGCATTATGACAGAATCTTCTGGAATCATTTCGTTTGGTGGAACAAGATACAATTTTCCGTCAATTAAAACAAGTAGAAACTTGAATCTGCATATGAGCATCCTTTCTTTGTGGGTGAGAAGATTTTTTGTACTCATCAGATTTTTACTGAATCTGGTAATTGGCTGTTTTTTGCTGTTCCAAATTGGATACGGATATTCGTATGGAATAAAATTTTTCACTTGGATGATAGATGGCTTGTATGCAAAAATCAATCCAAGCGACATGCATGAGATTCCTGTAAATATACTATAGTAATGCAGAAAGTCTTTGGACACGTGCAACCGTTGAATCTGTTCTGACGTTGTTTCATGGTATAATTGGAATTTGATTGGAGATTTTCCAGGAATTGAAACATCATTTGTTATCAACATTCCACCTATGATTGTAGAACAGCCTAAAAAGACACAAAATGCTGCGGCAAATCCTTCTTTTTTTATAGACATTATCATGTAAAATGAAAAAACTGCTACCATTCCAAGAGATGCAAACTTGATTATTGACATTCCAAACACCTGCGCAGAATATGCCATCAGAGGAATTACTAGTAACAACATCAGATTTGTG
>JBBIVI010000021.1:0-12167 GCA_037439825.1 Candidatus Nitrosotenuis sp.
CCTACCTTGCTAGATTTGGCTTGTAGGAATTTATCTATTTCCAAATTTGGAAGCTGGATCTTTTATAATTGAGTTATGCTATAGAACTGATGGGTACTGCAGAAGAAACCTTGATGCTCATTCGGGATCCACTTTTCGTCATTGAAACATCACTTGAAATCATAAAACAACAAACTCCGGATGAGAAAACAGCACCAGAAATAAAACGAATAGAAGCTGCTTTGTCAAAGATTGAACAAATAATAAAATAACTAAATTTTCTCCAATAACTGAGTAATTTTCTCGATGTCGTATGGCTTGATGAATATCTCGGTGGGTGCAAGTTTGGCAAGCTTTTCTGCGGTCTGTTCTCTAAGATCTGCGGTTATTACAACTATTTTTGATTTTGGATCCAGCTTTCTGATGTTCTCTAGTCCATAAAACCCATCATAATCTGGCATCATCAAATCCAAAAAAACAATGTCTGGTTTGTGTTTTTTATATAGTTCTATTGCTTCTTTACCATTATGCCCTCTGCCTAGGACCTCCACACCTTTGAGCTTCAAATAATCACAAAAGACGTCGACTGTATCTACGTCGTCATCCACTACGATGGCAGTTACCATTTAAATTATCTCGGACGGTTTATACTCACCAGATCTTTCCATTCGCTTTAATCTCTTTATCA
Organism: Candidatus Nitrosotenuis sp.; assembly: GCA_037439825.1. Taxonomy (GTDB): domain Archaea; phylum Thermoproteota; class Nitrososphaeria; order Nitrososphaerales; family Nitrosopumilaceae; genus Nitrosotenuis. Next base: position 668 of record JBBIVI010000021.1, read on the forward strand.
CAAAAGCTGCCGTTTGTTTGACGTCCTCACTTGGATCGTTTAGAGCACTCTTGATCAAATCTATTGCCTCGATTGCCCTCATGAGTCCCAATGACTCCAACGCTTCGTGTTTTGTCAGGCCACTTTTATCATTCAATACCGCTTTTATCAGTGATGGAATTTTTTGTCGCATATTTCGCGCTGCAATTTGATAACATGCTTCATGCTTTACGACGTTATTGTCGTCGTTTTCTAGTACCCACTCCATAAGGTCTGCAACTTGCATAAAAAGCGGGTCTTTGTCAGTTCGGTTTTCTGCAATCTCTCCTGCAAGCCAAACGGCATCCCATCTTTTTGACTCGTCTTTCTCGTTTTGTATGATCTGCTTACAACTTTCTAATCTCTGTGCTAGGGGCAGCTCTCTGATATTATTATCATCGAAAATTAGCAGAGCCAATTCCAATATTGGGAATACAAAAATCCTATTAAACTGTTGTGCCCAAGTGTGGAAATAGTAATATAGTATGAATGTTCACCAGTAGTATAATGGCAGGCCTCGATAGGCTATTGGCAAAATCGCTCGACACTACAATCCGTGAAAATCTGGGCGACAAAACTATACAAAAAATTGAAGATAGATTATTTGAAAAATACGGCATTTCATTAACTCAGTCGATTGAGCAATTTCACAAACTGGATGCAGTACTGCGTGAATTCTTTGGGGCAGGCGCAGATGGTCTTGAGCAAAGATTTCTCAAAAATGTATGCGACATCAAAGTCACAAACGGTGAAAATTGGATTTTAATTGAAAACCATGCATTAACCAAAGTTATTTTAGAATCGTTTGGTGATGATGATAAAAAGAAAATACTTGGCGCACTAAATGGTGAATCCATGATAATATCACAAATCATTGAGCGCTGTAACATCCCACAGACTTCTGGATATAGAAAAGTGAATGCGTTAATAGATGCCGGTTTACTATTACCTGCAGGCTACATTTCGACACCGGATGGAAAAAAAGTTACAAAATACAGATCGATATTTGATAATCTCAAAATTGACATCGTTAAAAATAAAATATCGGTAACGTTGCGATTACCAAAAGATGATGTCGTAAACAGCTCGATTTTAGCTGTTTGCGCGCCGATCTAATCCAAATCGTCTGATTCCTGGGATCAAGATATTAGGTACTTTGCATTACCATAAGTGGAAATGGCATGGTACATGCAAGGGATTATTTCCAAAAATAAAAACTCAAATCAATTAGGATATCTATTCGTCTTAACCTCAGCTGCGCTTGCAGCAATAGTTCACATCTTGGCAAAACCGATGCTTGACAACCAAGCAGGCTTTGAGATCCATCCGGTTGCTCTGGCGGCATGTGTTTATATCATAAATGCTACTTTTTTTACGCCCTTCACTAGAAAATCACAACCAATTGCCTCGCTTGGTAGAAAGAACCTGTTGCTCTTGGTAGTTATTGGCATCTCTGAAGTCACCGCACTTATTACATATTTTTTTGGATTAAAGGAATCGACTGCCACTAATGCGTCAATTTTCAGCAACGGTGAGATAATCTTCTCGTTACTGATTACTGTAATTTTCTTCAAAGAATGCCTGCACAAAAAAGAGATTGCTCCATTTATGATGATAATGTTTGGCATGATGGTTTTGCCAATATTGTATGATTTTTACACCAATGGCATGATGATAACAGATTTGGTTGTTGGAGACCTACTCATCATAATGTCGGGTGCATTTTATGCATTGGATGTGATGCTTTGCAGGTATCTTAGTGATAAAATTGACTCCAAAAGGATTACCCAGTTGGTATCTTCTGTATCTGGGACATGTGCAGTAGCCGCGCTTGTAGCGTTTAACATACCATTTGAGGTACAACCGGTACAACTAGGTTCAATAGCGTTATTTGCCATAGGTGGTACGGGAATTTCCACAATACTGTTCTTACTTTCATTGCGTCTTATAGGTGGTGTAAGGACCGTCTTGTTATTTTCAACAAACTCTATTCTTGGTGTGATCTTCGCGGCCTTGGCCATTGGTGAGACAATAACTGTGGTGAACTGGATATCTGCAGCGTTGACGTTTGGAGGCGTATATCTTCTAAGAAACAGACTTGGTGCAAAGCACAACGATCCTCCACAAAACAACATAACCCCACATCCTACTTGATTTTTTATTATTAAACATTTATTCGCGTTATTTTGTTTACAATAAACAGATTTTTGAATTATTCAACACATTACTTATTATTTGAACATATTTTTGACAAATTTAGGATCAGTAATATATAATTTGAAAGGAAATTAATTCTGATTCGAAAAATGTGAGAGAAAAACCGGGTGTCCAGAACATTGTTTGGCCAGCTGTCAAGTATGCACTTGTCATCTCTTGCAGACACAATGGTGTCATTTCGGATTCTGGCTGATGGGCTGGACACTCGCCCCTCCGATGTTTTTTGAACTACATTTTTTGTCAACAAACGATCAATGTTGAAATTTAAATCGGATATGTTTGCTGCATAACTTATCTTGCCTAAAATCAAAATGACAAAAAACGGAATTGTCTGCCGTGTTGGTGATAAGATCGTAAATTTGGATCCAAAATCTGCCATGCCTCAGTGCATTAACTTTGTCTCACATGCTCATTCCGATCATCTTCCAAACAACAAAAATGGCCTAATATTGGCAACAAAGGAGACAAAGGAAATAGCAACTCTGAGAGGACATGAGATCGAAAACCACACTGAGTTTTTAGACGATTTTCGCCTTTATGATAGTGGTCACATCCTTGGTTCACGGGGGGTACTTTTTGATGATGTATACTATACAGGTGATATATGCAGCCGAGAAAGGGGATTTCTCAAGGGTGCAAGCATACCTAAATGTAAAGTGTTGATAACTGAATGTACTTTTGGTAGGCCGGAATTTGTATTTCCTAAAATTAATGAACTTGAAAAAAGGGTCAATGAAATAATATCTGATTTGTACCACAAAGGCAAATCTGTGCTACTTCTTGGCTACCAGCTAGGTAAAGCACAAACACTTTCACATCTTTTTGGACATTGGGATCCATTGTATTATCATGATTCTGTGAAAGAAATGAATGACCTACATAGACGTCTTGGGATTCCTCTCAAAGAAGGAATGGGTCATTCGCAAGCAGAGACAATGGGTCTTTTAGCCAAAAAACCTTGGGTTATGGTATGTCCATTGATGTCTGAAAATAATCCCTTCATAAAACAAATGAAATCGAAATACGATGCTGTGACAATTGGCTTTTCTGGGTGGGCAAAAACCACCATGTCATACACAAGAAAAAACGATTATTCTATACCGTTAAGCGATCACTGCGACTATAACGAGTTAATCGAACTTGTCAGAAAAACTGGCGCACAAAAAGTCTACACAGTTCATGGTTTCGTCGAAGAGTTTGCCGCGGATCTTACCAAGATGGGATTTGATGCACAACCCTTACGAGAAAATTCACTAGATGATTTTATCTAACCTCTTTTACGTCTGCCATTTCTTAGCTGGAAATCAAACTTAGCTTTAAATGAGAAATAAAGGGGGGCCAGATTGTGTCTACTGAATCACTAAGAAAAGACCACGAATTGATAGAAAAAGTAGTCAAGTCTATGGAAGTTACCTTACAGCTACTAACCGCCGGGAAAACAATTCCGGAATCAATTCTTATGCCGGTTGTTGATTTTTCAAAAAACTTTACAGATGTATGTCATCATGGAAAAGAAGAAGAATCATTTTTTCCAGCACTTGAACAGACTGGTATGCCAAGGCATATGGGTCCAATCGCAGTTATGCTGATGGAGCACGAAATAACCAGACAAATTGCGCACAGAATGGAAGAGTCGGCAAAACAATATCTTCAAACCGGTTCTGCACAAAAATTGATTTCTGATATACAGGAATATGTCGAGCACATGTCGCAACACCTCTGGAAGGAAAACAATCGCCTTTTCGTTATGGCAGAAATGAGGCTGCAGGGACATGCAGAACAGCTAAACAAGAACTTGGCCGAAATAGAAAAACAAAAGCTTAACAGTCTTGGTAAAAGTAGGACTGATTACGAAAAACTCGTATTCAGCTTGGAACAAGATATTGCTAAAATTACCTGATTCAGAAATTAAAATAAAAAATGAAGTTGTGGATTTATTCCACGTTTACTTTGCCTGTCATCCATGGGTGAACAATGCAGAAGTAATCATATTCGCCTGCTTCGTCAAAGGTGTGCTCGAAGGTTTTTCCTGCCATGAGGATGCTACTATCAAACACTCCATCTGGTCCGTTTTCTGGTGAACCACTAGTAACTGTGTGTGCCGCGGTGTCACCGTTTGTCCATGTTACTGTGCCACCCACTCCGATTGTTACTTCGTATGGAATGAAACATTCGTTTGTGGTTTCACAGCCTGGTGTTGAGGAACCTACTGGAATTGATACATCAGCTGACATTGAAACTTCTGGCTCTTCCATTGGTGGTTCTTCTATCACTGGTGGCACTGGCTCTTCTGGCGTTGGTACTGGCTCTGGTTCTGGTGTTGGGACCGGTGTAGGTGGTGTTGTTACTGGTGGTACAGTTGGTGCTTTACCTGTCGTCGAAAACGACATGGCAAAAGCAATCAACGCAACAGTGATTCCGATTGAAAAAGCAATGCCGAATTTGTCTGCGGCTGTCATGTCGCTTGTGGTATCCTCACGGTAAATAAAGTTAATCACAAAAAACAATCATAATTCCAAAATTGGTTTTGTTAATGAGGATTTTTACGAATAGCTTTTCTGGTCTTTGCCACAAACTCTTCTAAATCATCAAAAATACGAGCGAAATATTCCCTAGGATTTTGCACAAAGTCGTCAAACTCAAAAGGCTCACCGAGCTGTTTGTATTGCCTTATCATGTATGTTAACTTGATTGTTTTTTTATCAATCAATTTTAAAACATGACCATGTGCGACTTTGTTTCTTAGGATCTGCAGCTTCCAGAGGCTGCTTTGTTTTACATTCCATCTATTATTTTTACTCTTGGTTGGTGTAGTAAAATAATTCTCAATTATTTTTTTTACAGTTTTTTGCTTTCCAGAATTATCAAGATGTTTTCTAATCCCATGAATATAGAAAACATTCTCTTTATCAAATATGTTGAATTCTTCATTTATCTCCCGCTTTATGACGTCGATCACACTGGATGCAAAAAACAAAAATGAGTCGATATTTGCCTCCAACACCAAACGGTCGTGAGTTGATTGTGGGATTTTTGTTGGAATTTTACTCAAAAAGCGTTTTGCTAAAACAATCTTGAATAAAGCTGGATCTTGGCTTAACTGTTTTTTTATATCCAATCGTATCAATTATTACTATGTTGTAATTCTGATTAAAGTTCTACTTTTTTATTAAAATGTAAATGCATCTTTTAGCAAGAGGTGCAAGTCATCTTTTAGCTGATCATGGTTTAGTCCTAGTCTTAGATTTTCCAACAACGTCTCAATTACGATGCATTGGTTTTTTGAAAACTGGTAATAACACTCCAAAACATCTTCATAGGTGTTGGCTTTTTTATACATCTCCCAAAAATTATCTGACATTATCTGATAATTGTACAGAAATATTCTGATTGGTTCTTGAACACTTGCTGAAGAATTGTATTTGAGCATATTTACTAGTAATTCTTCCAATCTTGAATCCAAATTTGCTTCAAAGATAGCCTTGTAAATGTTAGATACTGCCAGGCCTAAGTTATGCCCTAAAATAAGATAAAACTATCCACGATGAAGGCAAACAAATGTTTAGCAAACACGAATGAAGTGAATGAATTTACAGATTATCCTTGTCCTTCAATGACGCTTAATGTCATGGTGCTGATTATGTGATTTATCTTGCGGATCTTTGATGTGATTACCTTTTCTAGATCTTTTTGTGTATTGGCTTCGACCTTACATACTACCTCATAGTAGCCAAAAACATCATCTGCAGCCTTTACCTCTGGTATGTACTTGAGATTTCTTATGACATAATATGTCTCTGTAGGCTCACAATGTATTATGACATAGGCGCTAGGCATTATTCCTGTTCCTCATTTACCATCATTGTTATTGCCGACTCTATGTTTTCAATTTTTCTAAGCTTTTCTAGCACTATTTTGCGTAGGGTATCGTCATTTGGAGCTGACAACTTTACCACTATATCGTAGATGCCAAACGTGCCTTGAACCTCGTATGATGACAAATTGGATTCCCTTAGAACTGATCTAGCCTTTTCAATTATCTCGGATTCATGGTTTAATCTGGCATTAATCAAAAAATATGCTGTGGACATGACTATTCCTGTCCTTCTACTCCCATCAAAGTCAACGTTGATCGTATTCGGTCTATCTTTCGGATCTTCCAAGTGATGATCTCTCTGAGGCGTTCAACTGAAGCGGTTTCTATTTTTGCCAAAATATCGTACGCACCAAAGACTCCTCTGACTTCTTTTACACCATCTATTGGTTTTATCATGTCAATGACCTTTTGTTCTGATCCAAGCTCGCAGTTGATTAGTACGTATGCTGTTGCCATCACCTTTTTACCTCCACGCCGTCTAATTTTATCATAAAAATTGTTCACATTTGACGTATATATTGTAAATTATAAAAAATCTAATAATCTGTTCAAGTTTATAAAACTAAACTAAACATATTTTAACTTAATTTGGTTTTTGGCATACGCAATGAACGGTTGTACGCAACACCAAACCTGTGAGCCTCATCTCGTGCATACTGGAGGATCTTCAGAGCTTGATTTTGTCTTGGTATGATTATGGGTTCTTTTTTTTGCGGCACAAAGACTTCCTCATTTTGTTTTGCAAGTGAAGCGCATGGTATGTTCATCGCAAGGCTTTGTAATGCAGATGTTGCAGCATTTAGCTGGCCTCTGCCACCATCAATTAAGATGAGATCAGGAATCTCTAATTTCTCTGAGGATACTCGGAGATATCTGCGTTTTATTATTTCGTTGATCATTGCAAAATCGTCTTGACCGCTTACTGTTTTTATCTTAAATCTTCTGTAACCTGATTTGTCAGGTCTTCCATTCACAAATCTTGACATTGCGCCAACGGCAAACGATGTCCCATGATTTGATATGTCAAAACACTCTATGGTTTTTGGGATGTTGCTTAGTTCGAGTGTTTCTTTTAGTTCGACAAGTCCTGGATCTGCCCCTTTTGAGGCGACAATTTCGATATTTCTCAAGATAAGATCGAGCATTTCTTTTCTTTTTCCTGCATGTGGAACTAGTATCTTGACTCTAAAGCCTGCGGTCTTGGAAAGTAAGTTTTCAAGCAATTTCACATTTTGCGGCGTCTGGTTTACTATGATAAATGGTGGTATCTGATTAGTCGTATAGTATTGGAAGATAAAATTAGAAAAAGAATTGTCACCTACAAGATCAAATGAAAATTTGTTGCTGTCTCGTATGACGCCGTTTATCTTCTTAAAAGTCATGATTTGAGCTGTTTGCTCTATTATCTTGATTCCAAAATACTCTTCATCGGCACCAGAAACATTTTCCATCTTCTGTCTTGTCTTTAGGCTACCAAGTCTTTGCAATGTATCTTTAATCTCTTGGGCACGTTCAAATTGTAGTTGCTCCGAGGCATGTCTCATCTCGGATTCAAGTTTTTTTGTGAATCCTTGAAGATCACGTCCTCTGAGAATTGATTCTAGATCAGATATATGCTTAGCATAGCTTTGCTGTGCCTCTTTGAACTCGCAAGGAGCTTCGCAATTTCCAAGATGATATTCAAGACATGCTTTTTTTGGCAATTTTTTGCATATCCTGATTTTAAAGGCCTTGCGTAAGGTACCTATGCTTAATAGTTTTGAACTTCCAGACGTAAAAGGCCCATAGATCTTACCGTCTCCAAGAAATTTGCCAGTTCTTGTTCTACGGGCAACGAGTAGGCGAGGATATCTCTCATTGGTTATTCTGAGATAGGTATAACGTTGCTGATCTTTGAGTTCTATGTTGAAAACTGGCCTATATTGTTTTATCATATTTGACTCTAGGAGAAACGCCTCGGCTTCGTTGTCTGTTAACACAAATTCGATGTCAGCAATTTTTTCAACCAGTTTTTGTGTTTTGTAGTTTTGATTGTTTAAAAAATACGATCTTATGCGATTTTTAAGATTCTTAGCTTTTCCAATGTAAATGATTTTACCAGATTTGTCTTTCATTAAATAAATTCCGGGATGAGATGGAATTGTTATTTTTTTAATGTCTAATGTCAATTTACTAAGATATGCTTTAGATATTGCCCTGTGTAGCTTTTTGGATTTGATGTAATCTGAATTGGCGTTCCAGTTGCTACAACTTGGCCGCCTTTGTCTCCTCCTTCTGGGCCTAAATCAATTATCCAATCAGAGTTTTTAATTACATCCATGTTATGTTCGATTACAACAACCGTGTTGCCCAAGTTTACCAATCTGTTTAACACATCGAGAAGTTTCTGGACATCGGCAAAATGAAGGCCAGTTGTAGGTTCGTCCAAAATGTAAAGGGTTTTTCCAGTGTCGCGTTTTGCAAGCTCTGATGCTAACTTGACTCTTTGCGCTTCACCACCAGATAATGTAGTGGATGATTGGCCAAGCTTGATGTATCCAAGACCTACGTCGTATATTGTTTGCAGAATTCTCTTAATTTTGGGTATGTTCTCAAAAAACACTAATGCTTCTTCTACTGTCATTTCCAAGACATCGGCAATGCTTTTACCTTTGTATAGAACTGAGAGTGTTTCAGAATTGTAACGCTTTCCCTTACATTCATCGCACTTCACATAGACGTCTGATAAGAACTGCATCTCTATTTTTTTAACGCCGTCGCCTTCACAAGCAAAACAACGGCCATCTGCAACATTGAATGAAAACTGACCGGGAGTGTATCCACGCTCTTTTGCAGTTTCTGTAGCCGCAAATAACTCTCTAATTGGTGTGAATGCCCCTATGTAGGTTGCAGGATTGGATCGTGGGGTTCTTCCTATCGGAGATTGGTCTATTGCGATTACTTTATCTATATTCTCTGTGCCTTCGATTGTCTTGTGTTTTCCTGGTCTTTCATTTGTTTTGTAAAACTGAGACGAGAGCGCCTTTAGAAGTATCTCGTTGACAAGTGTAGACTTGCCGGAACCAGAAACTCCAGTCACAGTGACTAGATAACCAAGAGGAATTTCTACGGTAATGTTCTTGAGATTGTTTTCCGCTGCACCTTTGATGATGAGTTTACCTTTTTGATTTCGAACTTTGTGTGCAAGTTTGATAAGTGATTTGTTTTTTAGATAATCACCTGTAACAGATTTGTGGTTGTTGAGTATTTGTTCAACTGTTCCCTCAAAAACAACGCTTCCACCATGAATACCAGCACCTGGTCCCAAATCAATTATCCAGTCTGAATTCTTAATGACTTCCTCGTCATGCTCCACCACAATTATGGTATTTCCCAAATCACGCAGCTTGACAAGTGTTTTGATTAGTCTTGCGTTATCCCTTTGATGGAGCCCAATTGTGGGTTCATCGAGAACATATAGGACCCCAGTGAGATTTGAGCCTATTTGTGTGGCAAGCCTGATTCTCTGCGATTCACCTCCAGACAAAGTAGAGCTTTGTCTGTTTAAGGTGAGGTAGTTGAGGCCTACGTTTCTTAGAAATTCCAGCCTTTCTGTTATCTCTTTGAGCACATCTCTTGCTATGTATTTTTCAGTCTCTGTAAGTTTGATATTTTTGAAAAACTCGTAACATTCATCAATTGAAAGATCACACACTTCGCTGATTCCCATGCCGTTTACTTTGACCGCAAGTGCTTCTGGTTTCAGCTTTTTACCTTTACACTCATTGCATGGAATGTCTCGCATGAATTGTTTTAGCCACTCACGTTTTGACTCAGAATCGGTGTCCATGAAGACACGATGCAAATTGTTTAGAACGCCCTCAAATGAGTTGGTGTATTGCCAGTATGAATCGGTAGTTTGGGATTCGTATTGAAAATGAATCATTTGATCTGTGCCATGAAGTATGACTTTGATCTGCTCTGGTTTGAGCTTGTTAATTGGCGTCATCAGATCAAAACCAAATTTCTTTCCTACCGCTCTAAGCTCTTGTTTTCTAAACGAAGAAAATCTTCCACTCCAAGGCACTATGGCGCCATCAAGTATTGATTTTGTCTTATCTGGGATTACCAAGTCTGGGTCAAACTCCATTTTAACACCAAGTCCATGACATGCCTTACAAGAACCAAAAGGAGAGTTGAATGAAAAAGTCCTCGGTTCTATCTCGCCTATTGTTATTCCGCAATATGGGCATGCGTTATTTTGCGAAAACATCTTTTCTTCTTTGTCTGATGCAATTAAAACGGAACCTTTAGCTGCTTTGAGTGCAGTCTGAATCGACTCAAAAAGTCTACTTTTTTCTGCTTTTGATGCTTTTAGTCTGTCTACTACAATTTCGATATTGTGCCATTTTTGTCTGTCAAGCTTTGGAAATTCATCTTCAACTAGTATTATTTGGCCATCTACACGCATGCGGGAATAGCCATCTTTTTTTATCTGTTCAAAGAGTTTTTCATACGTGCCTTTTTTTCTTTGAATTAGCGGTGCTAGAACAAAGATTTGTTTCTCATCAAAGTCCTTGAAAATAGACTCGCAAATAGACTCAATTGATTGATTCGAAATTTTACGCCCACAGCGAATGCAGTGTGGAATGCCTATTCTTGCATAAAGTAGTCTTAGATAGTCGTAAATCTCGGTAGTGGTACCAACAGTTGATCTGGGATTTTTCGATGTGGTTTTTTGTTGGATTGATATTGCCGGTGAAAGTCCTTCAATTGAATCTACGTCAGGCTTGTCCATCATTTCTAAAAACTGGCGTGCATACGCAGAAAGTGATTCTACGTATCTGCGCTGGCCCTCTGCATAAATGGTGTCAAACGCAAGTGTGGATTTTCCAGATCCTGAGAGACCTGAAATCACTACTAATCTGTTTTTTGGAATATCTAAATTCAGATTTTTTAGATTGTGGTGCCTTGCACCTCTAATTTTCAGCTTATCGTACATTTTTCTTTTCCAACTCGATTTGAATTCGTCTAAGTCTGTCACGACACTCTATTGCCTTTTCAAAGTCTAGCTCTTCTGCATATTTTTTCATTTGCGTCTCAATTTCTATTGCTTCCTTGTATAGGTCATGTGATGTCTTGTTTTTAATATCGTCAAGTGTTGCTACTTGTTCTGGTATGGATTTTACTATTGTTTTTGGTGTAATGTTGTGGGCTTTGTTATACTCTGTCTGCTTCTTTCGTCTACGATTGGTTTCTTCTATTGCCTCTTTCATAGATTTGGTAATTGTGTCTGCATAAAGTATCACAGAACCATCGGAGTTTCTTGCAGCCCTTCCAAATGTCTGAATCAGGCTTGTGTAGTTTCGCAAAAATCCTTCTTTATCTGCATCAAGTATTGCCACAAGT
>JBBIVI010000022.1:0-12100 GCA_037439825.1 Candidatus Nitrosotenuis sp.
AATTGCGTGTGTATTTTTCCTTGAGCCTTCCACTCTGATTTCAAAGGTTTTTGGTTTGTCAAGTACAAGGCACTGGGTTGCCAAGACATGCTCCACATCACTTGTTCCAATCCCTAGTGCAAATGCCCCAAATGCACCATGGGTGGATGTGTGGCTATCTCCGCACACCATAGTAATGCCAGGCATGGTTATTCCAAGCTCAGGGCCTATCACGTGCACTATTCCTTGATATGGGCTGTCCAAGCCAAATAGTTCTATTCCAAATTCCTTGCAATTATCTTGATCTGAGTTGCGGAAATCTGATCAACAATTGGAAGTGATCTGTTTGACGTAGGTACATTGTGATCCATGGTGGCAAATGTAAGATCAGGTCTTCGGACTTTTCTTTTGTTGATTCTAAGACCATCAAATGCCTGTGGTGATGTGACTTCGTGCACCATATGCCTGTCTATGTAGATCAAGGCCCTTCCATCTATTTCCGCTACTTTGTGGACATCCCAGATCTTTTCAAAGAGTGTTTTTCCCATTTTACAATCAGAATTAATGTAAACTCAATATAAAACTGTAAGAAGACTCATAGTCATCAACGTTGGTTACCCATCAACATTTGACTTGGCAGTTACAGATTGAGACGATTTTTTTGCTTGTCTTTGTGATGTTGTTGATTAGTTCTGTAATCTGATCATTTGATACGCTATACATCGTCATTTTGCCATTTTCTCTTGAAGTAAGTATACCACATTGTTTGAGGGTTTTAAGATGATGTGAGATTAGCGGTTGATCTTTTTTTAGTGCTACAACGAAATCATTTACGCACATCTCTTTGTTTTTTTGAAGCAGTTCCAGAATGCTAAATCGCGTTTCATCACAAATGCATTTTAGTAGATCGATGCCATTCATATCAAGACAGATTTATATCAAAATAATTTTATATAAACTTGATGATCGATTCTAAGAAAATACTTTTTGTTTGTGTAGAAAATGCTGGTAGGAGTCAGATGGCAGAGGCATTTTTTAAAAAATACATGCCTGTTGGATATCAAGCAATAAGTGCAGGTACAAGGCCTAGCACAAAAGTCAATCCACTTGTCTCCCAAGTAATGAAAGAAGTTGGGATAGATATTGAAAGCCAGATCCCAAAATCACTGTCTACTGAGATGCTCAATGAAACTACAATCACGGTCAACATGGGTTGTATGGATAAAGAATCGTGCCCTGCCTTGTTTGTAAAGGATCTTCTTGATTGGAATATCCCAGATCCAAAAGGAAGGTCAATTGATGAGATACGTAAGATCCGTGACCAAATTGAAGTCAAGGTGATAGAACTAGTCAAAGGACTTCAAGGACAGATCTGATGCACAAATCAAATTTTATCATATTTTTGGCAGAAATAGCAGGCACGTTTGGGTTGCTTGTTGCAGCTACAGGCTCTATTGTTTACGATAGCAAGTTTGAAGGTGCTTTCGGAATTGGTTTTATTTCTGCAATACACTTTGTAGGCTTGGGAATAATGATATTTTTATTTGGGCGATACTCCATGGCTCATTTCAATCCGGCAGTTACAATTGCGTATTTTATCGCAAAATACATCAGTGTGAAACAGATTCCAGTATATCTTGCAGCACAAGCAATAGGAGCTTTTTTGGGAAGTCTGTTTGTGAAATATCTCTTTGGCAATTATGCAAGACTTGGTCTTAATTACCCCAATTATGACTATCCTGGATGGTTGTTCTTTGGAGTCGAGACTCTTGCCACCATATTTTTGATGGGATCCATAATAATTGCAGTAAACGTGAAAGGGCTGAAAACCGTTTTCATCAGTATGATAATTGCTGGAACCGTTGCGCTAGACGTGTTCTTTTTTGGTTCTATTTCTGGTGCCTCTATGAATCCAATTCGTTCGCTTGCTCCCGCGATCTTTGCCGGCGCAATAGACGATTTGTGGTTATATTGGACTGCGCCGTTCATAGGCAGCACCACCGTGGCACTGGTTTTTAATAAAATAAAGAAAAAATCCCAAGAGTTTGCCAGAACATAGACTTGATTTGTCTTAGATTAGGCGTCGTCGTTAGTTTGGTTGATTAGTCTGGCTTGTACTTGAAGAGGCCGCCTGCTGCGATTATTTTTGCTACAATCTCTGAGAAGGGTTTCATTTTATAGACCTCGTTTTTCGTGAGATTTTTTATCTCATTTTTTGCCGTATCTACTTCTAGTTCATCTCCATCTGAGATCTTTTTGTAAGTATCCACATCTATCTCGATTGGCAGCAAGAAGGCGCCGTCTACTGCGTTTCTATAAAATATTCTTGCAAAAGACAGTGCCAAGACCCCTTTGATTCCACAGTGTGACAGTGCAATGGGTGCGTGCTCCCTTGATGAACCGCAACCGAAATTTTTTCCTGCAACGATATAGTCTCCCGGTTTGACTCTGGCATGGAAGTTCGGGTCAATTCCTTCCATTGCATGCTTTGCTATTTCGTCGTAATCGTGCAATTTCAGGTAGGTTCCAGGCAAAATTACGTCTGTGTCGATGTTGTCTCGTTCGTACTTGATTACTTTGCCTGTCATCATAGATCCCTTGGGTCGGTGATTTTGCCAGTTACTGCCGATGCTGCGGCAACAAGTGGTGATGCCAAATACGTCTTTGATTCCACATGTCCCATTCTACCAGGGAAGTTCCTGTTAGTTGTACTGATGCAGACTTCATCTTTTGCCAGTACTCCCATGTGCGCACCACAACACGCACCACAGGTAGGTGGACCTACTGTAATTCCAGCATCCAAAAATATCTTGATTAGGCCGTTTTCCATGGCGCGCTTGTATATTGAAATTGAGGCCGGGAGCACTTCGGTTCTGATTTTTACTTTTCTTCCCATCAAAATACTTGCTGCAGCTTCAAGATCTTCGTATTTTGCTCCAGTGCAAGAGCCAATGTATGATTTGTCGAGTGGAATCCCTGCTACATCTCCCACAGGTGCAATATTTTCAGGCGAATACGGTTTTGCCACCAAGGGTTCAAGCTTAGAGCCTTCATACTCGTATACTTTGGCATACTCGGCATCATCGTCATCAAATACTGGAGTGTAATCTGTTGCACCACGCTGTGCCAAATAATCAAAGGTTTTTTGATCAGGCTCGACAATGCCATTTTTTGCACCAGCCTCTGTTGTCATGTTGCACAAAGTAAGTCTTGACTCCACAGACATTGCAGTTATTCCAGAACCGCCAAATTGCATTGCTGCGTATGCTGCGCCATCGGTGCCTATATCACCAATTATTTTTAGAATAAAGTCCTTTGCCATCACGCCGGCAGGAAGTTTTCCGTTTAACTTAAAGTACAAAGTCTCAGGCACCTTGAACCAGATCTTGCCATTAAGCAAGACGTATGCTACATCCGTGTGTCCAAGGCCGCAAGCAAATGCTCCCAAGGCCCCGGTTGTATTTGTGTGAGAGTCTCCTCCAACATAGACTTCGCCTGGGAGTACCATTGCCTCCTCGTGCGACAGAGTATGGCATATTCCGTTTTGACCCATTCCGTACTTGAAGTGTTTTTCAATACCATACTGCTGGGTGAATTTTGTTAGCTTGACAATGTTTTCTGCCGAAATTTTTTCTGCAGAAGGCACAAAGTGGTCTTCGGCGACCCAGATTTTTGATGGATTCCAAAGCTTGTCTACGTTTATGCCTTCTTTTTTGAGTTTTTCAAATACTTTGATCACGCCTGGTCCTGAGACGTCGTGGATCATGGCTTTATCCACATTGGCAAATACTATGTCGTCTGGCGCTACCTTTGACTTGCCAGATGCTCTTGCTAGAATCTTTTCTGTAATGTTCACAAAAATTCAATCCCCAAATTCAGATTAATAGCTTTGCCGAGAAGAATTAAAGATGCGAAAAACGCACCAAAGATGTGTCATTTACAGTAATTCCAATCAAGGTTCAAAAAAGAGAACATGGTTTTGATCTGTACCAGAGTGTTATCGAGTCAGTAAAAGATCTGCTTGAGAATGGTGATGTTATAATCATATCAAGCAAATATGTTGCAAGCTCTAAAAACAGAGTACTTGATTTACATAGAGTCAGACCATCGCACGGCGCAGCGTCATTAGCAAGAGTTCATCAGTTGGATCCCAGATTTGCTGAAATAATTTTGCGAGAATCCGATGAGGTTTTTGGTGGAGTCACCGGCTTTGTGCTTACTTCAGCAGACGGTGTATTGGCCCCAAATGCAGGAATTGACAAGTCAAATGTTAAAAAAGGAACAGTGATCTTGTATCCTGATGAGCCTTACCTGATTGCAGAACAAATAAGAAGAAAGATCTTTTTGAATTTTGGGGTACATGTTGGTGTCATTTTGGTTGACAGTCGTTTAATGCCGGCGCGGGTTGGCACTACAGGTGTTGCAATTGCGTGTGCAGGCCTTGAACCAGTTCAAGATGTACGTGGTAGCAAGGATCTTGACGGTAATCCACTCAAAGTAACTCTGAAAGCAACAGCAGACAATTTGGCCTCCATTGCAAATCACAAAATGGGTGAGGGTGATGAATCAACGCCTATTGCAATCGTAAAAAATTCTGGTGCGAAGATGACCGCCCGGAAGATAAGACCAAACGAGATGGCAATCTCATCTGATCAGTGTGTCTACATCCGTGGCTTCCGCAAATAAGATGTCGACAAAATTTCACACTTCCTTTAAATAAAAGCAGTTTTGAACTCAGCTCATACAATGATGCAAGAATATCTTACAAGATATCCAAAGACCATCTCTCTTGACGATGGAAAAAAACATACGATAGACATAGACACAAAAGGAGTAGAACAACTTTCAATTATTGTTAAAAAAAGTGCCGAAGAGATCCTCAGTATTCTCAAAAAAGAGGGCTTTACCAAAGTGAAATTTGAACACAAACAGGATTCACAAATAGGACACGGCCTCTCATTAAAGCTCAAAAAGCCATGGGAGATGCACCTTCGACTGTTCGATATCAAAAAAGATCTAGTTGCAATACAGGCTGAAGTCGAAGTGTCCAGAGATTACCTACAGCATTTGTTTTGCCAGAGGACACCGGTAATTTACGAGATTGAGGCGCTGCTCAAAAAGCATCAAATCGAATACCAAGTTTGGAGCGACAAGGTGAAAAATTATGTCCACACAGTATTTGACAACTATAAAATCAAACTCACGACTCCAAGTATTCCGGTTTTTGCTTGGAAACCTATGTTGTTTTTCATAGCTACTGTTGGAATCTTTTATCTGTGGAAGTACATAAACACGATTTAATTGAAAGATTAATTAGAATTTTGTAATCAAACTAGTTGTTGAGTAACGGCTTTCTTACAGCTTATGTGGATCATTTCGGAGTATCACCATGGGAAGTCGACGTTGTGTACGAGTTGTTTGCTGAAAGATTCAAGGTGGTACAAAATCAGCTTGAGGAGACAGATCCTGATTTTGTTAGTGTTTTGAATTTGTCTATTCCGCTTGAATTCAATGAAGAATTTTTCAAGTGGTTTGAGTATAGGAGATGGGACAAGGTCAAATTCTTGTTCAAGGAGATGAAAAGGCGGAGAGGTAATGACAAAGCGCTCAAAATAGACATCAATTTCGTAGGCATGCCAAAAATTGGGTTTACTCTTGACGTACACGATAGAAGCTGGTTTGATAACGCAATCGAGAAGCTTGACTTTGTAATAGAACTACTTCCTTTTCACCTAAATTCCGACAACATCCCACAGGAGATTTCAAAAATCCTCTACAAGTTTGATGTGGAGACAAGAAAGTGGAAAATGCACACCTTGTTTACAAAGGAAAAGAGATTTCGTTTAGTAGATAATACTTGGAAGCCAATTATTTGATATCTTTCTCAAGCGGTTCCAGTAACTCGTGAAGCTCTTTGTATTTTGAATCCAAGAATTCCAATGATTCTTCGAGTTTTTTTGATTTGCCGTACTTGAATCGGATGAGTTCTCTGTGATGCCAAAAATTTTTTCCGTCACTCAAAGAAAGTGCGGTAAAATAGTCCGTACCTTTGATACTATCTGGAATCTTTATGTTATATGGAAATAAAAAGTCTGCAATGAACCATTCATCACCATCTGGATAGTCTGCGCCAGTTTCCACATCAAAGAAGATATGTAACAAATTAGATTGCATGAGTCCATCATCAGGTAAGTTAGGATGTTTGATGTTTGATTTGCTAAAATCAAGATTTAGTAGGTTTGGTTCGAAGTATCCTTTGATTATTGCTTTTCGAAATATTTTGTTTGCCTCAGTTAGATTCAATTATAGCATAACCTTCCCCGTATCTCGCTAATATCAGTTTACACACATCAGAGACTCTTTAAACACTCAACGAATCTAAAATCTTTGATAAATCAGTTATGGCTCTACCATTTTCTGAAATTACTTGTGAGGCAGGCGGGTTTTCTAGGTAGTTTGGTATTTTATCCATTATCCTTCTGTCATACTGGCTAATTATCTCGTTTTTGTAGAATACTCCCACTGGTATTTTTGTATCCCATTCAAGTGAACGAATAAGCGCTTGGGTCATCTTTTCATTGAGTTCCGATTCTTCGTCATAATGAACGACTGGATCGTAATTGGTTTCTTCAAGTTTGTAGATTCTTGGTTTTGGTTGCTTTGTTACCTCGTCCATCCTATCAATTCCAGCATACCAGTCCCTTGTATTGATGTCATTGTATGTAGGACACGGTTGTAACACATCCACAAACGCCAGTCCCTTATGTCTTACAGCTGCAATAATGATGTCTTTGAGATGCCTCACATCGTAGGCGTATGCTCTTGCTACGAATGTAAAGCCACTTGCAATTGCAAGACCTATTGGGTTTACGTTGTAGTTCGTGTTTGGGGATGGAAGCGATTTTGTTTTTTCACCTAGTTTTAGGGTTGGCGACGCTTGTCCCTTTGTCAGGCCGTAGACTCCGTTGTTAAATATCAAATAAGTGATGTCCAGATTTCTTCTGCCTGCTGCGACAAAGTGTCCTGCACCTATCCCAAGGCCGTCACCGTCACCGCCAACTGCAATGATTTCCATTCCAGGATTTGCAAGTTTAGCACCCTGTGCGAATGTAAGGACTCTACCATGTAGTGTGTGGACTCCATATACGTTTACAAAATGCGATGTTTTACCGGAACACCCGATACCGGAAAATATTGCAGCTTTATGTCGCGGAATCTGCATTTCTGACAGAGACATTTGGATTGCATTAACGATACCAAAATCTCCACAGTTATGTAGAATAGCGTTTTCGCTAACATAGGAACTAACATCATCTACCTCAAGGTTGTATACTGGACCATCATAATCAAAGCTCTCGATTTTTCTTACTGGAATCAGGATGTAATCAGGAGTTACAGTTGAAGATGGTGGTTTTCCAACATGAGCTGCGGGTTGTATTTTTTCACCGAATATTGTGCACAATATTGAAAAATCTCGATCATTTGTAACCCGAATGGAGTATGATTCCTTATGCATTCTATGCGCTTTGTTAACAGTGATTGTAGGTACGATTCCTTGTCTTAGCAGAAGCGACTTTAGTTGTTCACATAATGTTTTTGATATTGTTTTGAGGCTACCGCGTATTTGCTCCGTGTTTGACCATTCATTTCCGTGCCACAAACTTCTGATCAATTGTATTTGCTTTGCTACTGGGAGAAGCATCATAAAATGTGGGATTTTCTTATTTTGAGCTCCGCATCCAAACCATTCTAAAAACAGCTGCGCAAGTGGTACGGAAAAAAACGTAATCGTAGTTGTATTTCTTTTTGTACGTTCTGTGCCAACAAGGCCGAATATTTCGAACATTATGTTTTCAACATCGTTGATAAATTCGACGTCTTTGGAATTGAATGTGAAATTTATTTCTCCTTCATGTATGTAGCCTTCTGTTATGTAATATCCCATAAGTCTAAACATTTTATCATTTAGTGGGATCTTTTGCGGCAAAGGTTTGCCCACAGTATCTTTTTTTCCTAGTTGGTAATCAACTTCAATGTAATCTCTATCCATTTCTTCTTTTTGAATTGGGTATACAACATAGTCTTTTTCCTTAATTTGATCTGCTCTTATCCATACAGCATCAAATTTTTTGCTATGTAATTTGGAATGTTCCCTTCTCACTACCAAAACTGGGTGTTCATCAGTAAGATATGTTGTCCCAAAGCATGCGGTTACGAGTTTGTAGAGTTTACCTCTATGAACGTGGGAGATTATTTCATGTACTTTATGATACAGCCCATCGCTTCCCAGTACTCGTTCGCCAACACTTACTTGTTGTATTTGCTTTGCTGAAGGATTGCAGTGAATCACAGTATCAGGTAAAACGCATCCAGGGCACCAATCATTGTGTACTTCTGTTTTGTAATCGCTAAGCCCCATGCATCAGTACCTCTCTTTTTTGCGCCTTTTTTTCTATTATCTTTTTTAGTGATTCATAGATTTCAGTTGAAGTCATTGCTCGTCCAGTATACTTTAAGATGTAATAGTCTGGCCCACGCTCCAGATTTTGTTTTAAAAGTTGTCCTAACTGGCCTGTGTGATTTGCTTCAATGTCGATTATTGTTTTTACATCTTTTAGTAAAAATTTGACATAATCTGTTGGAAATGGGTGCAGTAATTTCATCTGGATAAATCCGATTTTGATGTTTTCTTGATTTAGCATCTCAAGCGCGTCAAGAATTGGCCCCTTTGGCGAGCCCCAGCTTACTATACAAGTTTCTGCGATGCCAAACGATACTGCTTGTTCCTCATCTGGAATTTTCTTTAATACATAGGAGAGTTTTGAGAGGCGTTTGTCCATCATTTTGACTCTGAGTTCTGGATCTTCTGTGATGTGTCCGTATTCGTCGCTTTCGTCACCAGTATTCCAGAATATTCCATTTTCAAGGCCGAGCTTTGATCTTGGTGAGATTCCATCATCCGTAAACGCAAATCGCTTGTATTCGCCATCTATTTTGTCAAGCAGTTTTCCACGCTTGATTGTGATTTTATTTAGATCAAATCTCTTACAAGTAATTACAGTGCTTGCAAGAAATTTGTCCATCATGTGAATTACCGGCAGTTGATACATTTCTGCATAGTTAAAACATCTTGCAGTATCATAGAAACTTTCTTCGACGTCGCCTGATGCATATACAATTCTTGGAAACTCACCATGGCCAGCATGAATCGCAAATAACAGGTCGTCTTGACCATGTCTTGTCGGAAGGCCTGTTGAGGGACCACTCCTTTGGTACAAAGTAATTACGATTGGAACTTCGTTTATTCCGGCCCAACCTAGTGCTTCCGCCATAAGCGAAAAGCCAGGGCCAGACGTACATGTAGCAGATCTTGTGCCAGTAAGTGCACCACCTATCGTCATCCCTATTGCTGCAATTTCGTCTTCTGATTGTATCACAAGAGTGTGTCCAGGTCTGTTATTTTCCACATCAAAGATTTCGTTTGATTCCAAAAAGACGCTTTCATCAGATGCCGGCGTTATTGGGTAGTAAGGTTGGAATCTGCAACCGCATGCTATTTTGCCAAGTGCGGTTCCTTGATATCCCTGCACTAAGATCACATCCTGCTTTTTCATGGTTGTGTCTATAGAGAGTCCAAAGTTGCCGAATTTTGCCGATGCATAATTGTATGCGTAATTTGCAGCATTTTTGTTAAGTTCCGCAATCGACTGCTTTTTTGCAAATATGGCATAAACTGAGTCCAGAAGTATTTGTGGTGGCATTTTTAGTATGCCTAGAGAAAATGAAACTCCAAGAACGTTGTACATTCTTACCATCCCTTTAAGACGGGGATTGTTGAATTCGTCTGCCATTTGTGATAAGACATTCTTAAACGATATTGGGTACAGTTTTACGCCGTTTTCCTTTGCAAGATCTAAGACATCCTTGATTATCGGTTTTTTGTTCTTTGAGGTAAGATAGTTTAGCAGTCTTGATTTGTATTGATCGTCAAGTGTGGGTACCTGATCTGCAGTTATGTCTGAAAGCTCAGAATCATAGATTATTGCACCACCTCGTACTACTTCCGAATAATGTCTAAAGATCGTCTCAGCGTCAAATGTAACCATCATGGTCGCATCATTTACGTTTGAGTGAATTTCCTTGTCGGAGATCCTTACAACAAAATAGCTGTGCTCTCCTTTGATATTAGAGTAGAATTCTCTTTTTCCAAATACGTTGTAACCTAGTGAAGCACATGCGCGAGAAAAGATGTTTGCACCAGAGTCGACGCCGCTTCCCTGCGGGCCGCCGATCAACCAGCTAATATCGAGCACATCTACTCTTGGAGTTATTTGTTATTAAGAATATGTATTATTTTTAACCGCCTGTTGCTGCCTCAAATAGAGCGCATTCACATTTATCACGTTCACCACAGTAAGGACAGACACAAACACATTTTTCAATTGGATTCCCACATTCGACACATATTGCAAACTCTTCATCTTTGCGTTTCTTCTTGTCTGCCACGCCATCCATAGTACGGACAACAAATGTTATAAAGATTTGAACGGATCGTCGCATAAAGTGACAACTCACAAACCAAGGATCCTTCTTACACGTAGTCTGCACGAATTCGCGCTAAGAGAATTGAGAAGAAGGTATAATGTTTTCGTACACCACGGTAAGATCCCAATGCCAAAGAAGGTTTTGATTGAAAAGATACAAAACGCAGATGGGCTTATCTGTTTTCCTTATGATGTAATAGACAAAGAGGTACTAAATTCAGCAAAAAATCTCAAAGTGATTAGTACTTACAGTGTAGGTTATGACCACATAGATCTTGAGGCGGCAAAACAGCGACACATAAGAATCGGATATACGCCAGAGGTACTTACCAATGCAACCGCGGATCTCACCATTGCATTGATGCTTGATTTAATGCGCAGGATAACGGAAGGAGATAGGCTGATTAGAGCGGGTAAGTGGAAAGTCATTTTTGGTGCTCATGATTATGTTGGAGTCGACTTGGAAGCAAAGACAATAGGTATACTTGGAATTGGCAGAATAGGGCAGGCCGTTGCAAAAAGAGCAAACGTATTTGGAATGAAGGTGATTTACCACAGCAGAAACAGACTTAGTAGAACTATAGAAAAAAATCTACATGTGAAATATGTCAGTTTTGATAAATTAATTAGAAAAAGTGATGTTTTGTCAGTTCACATACCATACAAAAAAGAAACCGCTAAAATGATCGATATGAAGGTCTTCAAAAAAATGAAAAGGACTGCATTCCTTGTCAATACTGCACGGGGTAGAATAATCAATGAGTCGGATTTGATAAAGGCACTCAAGTCTAAAATTATTGCGGGGGCTGCACTTTATGTCTTTTAGTATGAGCCAATCTGAAAACAAAACCAGCTTACGAAAATGGAAAATGTAGTATTGGCACCTCACATAGGAAGCTCAACTGTAGAAACAAGAGAGAAGATGGCCCATATCACATTACAAAATTTGATTCTTGGATTGGAAGGAAAGAAGATGATTTATTCTGTTTAGAGCTGTATAAGATCATTAGGGCTTGCCTTTACACAGTCAGTCCCAACAGCTTTTAGTTTTTCGAATTTGATCTTGCCATTTGGAATATTGCATTCTTTTTGTAAAAAGAATAGTTTTTCTGACATAATATTTTTGTGCCCCTAACATGTTACGCCAACCATATATTCGTCGTTATCTGCAACTACCGATATTATAAATTCTGGAGGATTCACACACTGTCTGTCTTTTTGTTTTACTGAACACTTGTCTGGTAGCAATAATTTTTGGTTTTGTCAATTCAATATTAATTTTGTATTTTACGGTATTTTGTCTATGATTTTTTGAAAATCCCACATGTGGGGTTTTTGTTTTTTTGGTTCCTTTAGAACTCCCATGGTTTCAAGCTTTTTAATCACAAATGCGGCGTACGCAGGTGCGCCTGTGGCACCAGGTGAATTATAATTTATGATGTGAAGCGAGTTTTGTGTCTGCACCTCAAGAATTTCTGAAAGAAATTCGCCCTTTTTTGTTATCAGCGGGCTTCGGATTCCTGCAGTACCACGCCTTGTAAAATACGAGGCCTTGATTGAAGGAATGAACTGTTTTA
>JBBIVI010000023.1:0-11945 GCA_037439825.1 Candidatus Nitrosotenuis sp.
AGAAATCCCAATTGTGTCTACAAAATACAGGGGATTTTCTGCAACTTATCCAATCAAGCTGATGTATGTCTCCAACATTCCAGTTATCCTAGCTACGGCGCTTACAGCAAACGCAGTATTCATAGGCCAAATGATGTGGGCAAACGTCAACCCGCGAAACAACCATCCATTCTTTAACATTCTGGCGCAGTTTGACCCGACTAGCCCATCGACGCCAATAGGTGGAATTGTTTACTATATTACGCCTCCAAGAGGATTAGATCTTGCGGCCCTTGATCCTGCACGTGCAGTTGTTTACGTTCTGTTTATGATTGGAATTGTCATAGTATTTGGAAGGCTTTGGGTGGAGCTTGGTGGGCTTTCTCCAAAAAGCGCAGCAAAGAGCCTCCTAGATGCAGATGTTCAGATTCCAGGATTTAGAAAATCAAACCAACCCGTGGAATCACTGCTTGCCAAATACATTCCATCTGTAACAATAATTGGTTCTGCAATACTTGGCGCACTAGCTGGCGTATCTGATGTTCTTGGTGTATTTGGAAGTGGTATAGGTATACTATTGATGGTAGACATTCTGATCAACTATTATCAGCAACTGATTAGAGAACAAGTCGAAGTTGTTATGCCTCGTCTGGGTGCATTGCTTGGGCGAAAGTAAAAAAGTTGTCATAGTTGGGATCGCCGGAGTCGGTAAAACAACACTGGTATCAAAAATAGTCGAGATCCTAAACTCGCGCAAAAAGAGTGTAAGTGTACACAGTTTTGGCACTGTAATGTTTGAAGAAGCAAAAAAACTTGGCGTCGTAAACCGAGATGAGCTTAGAAAACTTGCAGTAGAAAAACAAAGAGATCTGCAAAAAATGGCAGCAAAAAAAATTGCAGGCTTTAATGATAATGTCGTAATTATAGATACACATGCATTCATTTCTACAAAGGAGGGTTTCTATCCGGGACTACCATACCATGTACTTGAGGAGCTCAAGCCTGCAAACCTTATTACAGTGTCCGCAAGACCTGAGGAGATCTACAACCGAAGAATGAAGGATACGACCCGAGACAGAGACATTATCTCAATTGACAAAATAAAAAAAGAACTTGCGGTCCAGGACGCAATGCTTTCAAGCTGCGCGGTTCTGATTGGCTCTCCGATGAAATCGATTCTAAATTCAGAAGGAAAGGTTGAAGAGGCGGCAAACGAGGTAATAAACGCAATAGGTCTTTGAAATGGAACCAATCATAATCTTACAATTCTTAGAATCGATATTCCTGCAAGGTGACTTTTTTGGCATCCACAAAGGCCCGCTTGGAAGCGCAGACCCAATAGTTAAGGGGATGATACCTGCTATGTTTGGGATCTTGGGGTTCTCAATACTGCTCAACTTGTTTAATGCAGTGGTGAGAAGGAAGCTCGTTGATCAGGAAAAACTTCAAAGAATAATGAAAGAAACACGTGCCTGGCAAAAAGAAAGGATGGCTGCATTTAGGGCAAGGGATGCCGCAAAACAAGCAGAGCTTGACAAAAAATCTGCATACATGACAAGACTGAATCAAGAAATGATGCAGATGAACATGAGACCAATGATGATAACATTTGTACCGTTGATTCTTATCTTCTATTTTGTGTTGCCACCATTGTTTCCGTACATTGTAGCAGTCTCGCCAATTTCACTAAATGTGATTCCTGGAGACTTCTTCCAGCTCACATGCACTGCCGAGTCTATAGAAAAAACACCTAACATATGCCATAACGTAAATGATGTCTACTTTTGGGCTTGGTACTTTTTGGGCTCGATTGCATTTAGCGGAATAATAATGAAGCTTACAAAAACATCGATGGATCTAACATAGCTTTGCCAAAATCAATAATCATTTCAGGGCCTCCCGCTATTGGGAAAACTACTATCTCAAAAGGACTTGCAAAAGAATTCGGGATGAAAAGCCTCAGCGGTGGTGATGTCTTAAAAGAACTTGCCAATGAACAAGGTTTCAAAACAGATGGGGATGATTGGTGGGACACCAAAGAAGGAATGACGTTTCTTGCACAAAGAAAGAATAATTATGAGTTTGACAAAAAGGTGGACGAGAAACTAAAAGAGATTTTTTCAAAAGGAAATGTGGTTATCACAAGTTACACGTTACCTTGGCTTGTCAAAGGCGGAATAAAGATTTGGCTTGCAGGTTCGCGTGAAAATAGCGCAAAAAGAATGCAAACCCGGGACAAGACAACACTGCAGGAATCTCTTCAAATAGTAAAAACAAGATATGATGAAAACAAATCATTATACAAAAAACTCTATGGCTTTGATTTTGGTGAAGATCTGTCAGTATTTGACGTCATAATAAACACTGATGGACTTGATGCGCAAAAAGTACTAGAGGTTGCAATACAAAAGGTAAGAGATCTACTTTGAGTCTTCCTCAATTGCAAAATCTTGTGGTAGTAGACCAAGATGTAACAGATGATCAGTATGGTGTGTACTATGACAAAAGATCAATCAATGACCTTCTAAATTATGGACTCATTCTTTTAGACAAGCCTCCAGGACCAACAAGTCATGAGACGGTGGCATGGGCAAAAAGAATTCTACAAATCCCAAAGATTGGTCACAGTGGAACATTGGATCCACAAGTATCGGGAGTGTTGCCATTAGGACTTGGTGAAGCAACAAAGGCACTTGGTGTTTTACTTCTTGGACCAAAGGAATACTATGGTCTTGGAAGACTGCATGCTTTGCCAAGCAATGAAAAACTCAACGCAGTTTTGAATTTGTTTAAAGGTGAGATCTACCAAAAACCACCACAACGCTCTTCGGTATTGCGCCAAACAAGGACAAGAAAAATCTATGAATTAGAAGTAATCGAACAGAAGGAAAGACTCTTGCTGTTGCGTGTTTTATGTGAAGCAGGAACATACATTCGAAAATTATTCTATGATATCGGAGAAATATTTGGACCTGGCGCCACTATGATTGAGCTTAGGCGCTCCCGTGTTCACCAGTTCGATGAAAATGAAAGAAAGCTCGTTACACTACACGAGCTTGCAGATGCATTTGCGTACTGGAAAGAAAAATCCGACGATTCAAAACTAAAAAAACTGATACTACCAATAGAACACGCATTAACCGAAATCAAGGCAGTCGTAATCCGTGATTCAGCAGTAGATGCATTATGTCATGGGGCACAGCTTGCAATTCCGGGCGTACTTGAAATCTCGCCTGGAATTACAAAAGGTGATCTTGTGGGGATTTACACACAAAAGGGAGAGATTGTAGCGCTTGCAGAGTCGTTAATGTCAGAATCCGAAATCAAGGATGCAACAAAAGGTTATGCTTTTCAAACAAAAAGAATAATCATGGCACCAAATACCTATCCTAAAAGCTGGCGCTCAAAAGAATCAAAAACATCCAGTGCTCAATGATCCCAAAAAGCCTAGTGATCTCAGTTGCAACTGGAATACTCGCAGCTGCCGCACTTGGTGTATATCTTCAAGAACTTAACTCGCAAGGTGTTGTCTTTGTGCAAGGCACTTCGATCTCAGTGTATTCTGAAAAACAAGACTACAAACTCGGAGAAGTCATACCAATTCAGATAATTAATTCTGGAACGTCGGAGATTGTCTTTACAGCTGACACACCAGCGTTGAGGATCAGGGCACTTGATGGGACGGTCTTTTTTTCAACATCTTTTGAAGGACTAAAACTTGAACCAAAGCAGAAACATGTCTTTGAGTGGGCACAACAAAAAAACGATGATTCCAAAGTCATAGAGGGGCGCTATATCATAGAGTCATTTGCTTATGATCAAGACAACAAAAAGGTAAGTGACAGCTTCACACTAGATATTTTCAAGTAGGAAAAACTTAAAACGAGTTCTACGAAACCACAGATGGTTGGCAAAAAAGATCAAAGTCGGACTTGTTGGCATAGGCAACTGTTTTTCAGGATTAATTCAGGGAATTGAATACTATAGAAGGAATCCATCTCAGAAGGTAATTGGAATAATGCATGAAAAGATCGGTGCATACTCCATTCATGATTTAGAGTTTGTTGCAGGTTTTGACGTTGGACAAAACAAAGTAGGCAAGACGATCAATGAAGCAATTTATGCCTACCCAAACATGGTCCACTGGGTTGACAAAAACAAGATGCCAAAAACAAAGGCGTTGGTGTATGAAAGCCCGGCACTTGATGGTGTTGGAATTTGGGTAGAGAACAGAGTCAAGCCAATCAAGAGCAAAAAATCAAAGGAGCAAATAACAAAAGACATCAAACGTGCAATAGAAAAAACAGGCGCCGAAGTCATAGTGTCTTATTTGCCAGTCGGCTCTGAAAAGGCAACACAATTCTGGGCGCAGATCTGTCTTGATATGGACACTGCATTTGTCAACTGTATTCCCTCGTTTATCGCATCAAACAAAAAATGGGGTGATAAATTTGCAGCAAAAAGACTTCCAGTAGTGGGAGATGATATCAAAGGACAAGTTGGCGCAACCATTGTGCACAGAACACTGGCAAGACTGTGCGATGAGCGTGGAACTAAGATTGAGAAAACCTATCAGATCAACGTAGGTGGAAATACTGACTTTTTGAACATGAAGGAACAAGAACGACTTGTCAGCAAAAAGATCTCCAAGACGGAGAGTGTGCAGAGTCAACTCTCTCAAAGGCTACCCGATGATCAAATCTATGTCGGCCCGTCAGACTTTATTCCATTTTTGGGCAACACCAAACTAATGTTCATGAGGATTGAGGGTAGACAGTGGGCAAACATTCCATACAACATGGAGGTGCGCCTTGAAGTAGATGATAAGGCAAACTCCGCCGGAATCGTTATTGATGCAATTCGACTCGCAAAGCTTGCACTTGAGAGAAGGATGGGAGGTCCAATAATACCGGCATGTGCTTATTTGATGAAACATCCTCCAAAACAAATGACTGATCCGCAAGCAAAATCCGAGCTTGAAAAGTTCATCAAAGGGTAAGAAATCCTAAAACCATATCACATGGATGCAAACTAGTAGTCAATTTTTGTAATTCGAACATTGCTTCCATAGGATTCTAGAAAATGCCCCAAAAAATTCTTCATTTGTTCTCCTATTCGGTATCCTAGTGCACCTTCCATCATGCCTGATGTCTCAATTATGGTTGTCATTTCGGAGCTTATCTGCACGTTAAAAAAAGTCCATCCTGCCTTTGAGAATGGTTCTCCTATGTCGTAGCCATTCTTTACGTTGCATTTTTCTTCCAGTCCTGCTAGTGCCTTTCTGACAATCCTATCTCGTCATCGTATTTTCTTGTGCTTAGCTGAAACAGAGGGTTCATCTTCAAAATTTACGTGCTAGTTAATTTCTTGCGTGAAAATCTCCTCTTATAATGTAATGGGTGATTTCTATTCTATGGGATAGCGTGGAGTCGTTTTTTAAGAATACAATTTTTGTTAGTATGCGAAAGGGCATTGATTATACATTACCATCATTTGAGGTTGTTTGTCACATTCCTGATCTTCGGTGTTGTGAGATAATCAACTCGTACAAAGTTGGGACAGCTACTATTTTCATCACAAAAGATGGCAGATATCTGATCTCTGAACCAAAATTATCCTTGGAAATCCATGATATATACAACAAAATGATGCAGCAACTCTTCTTATCGTTAGAGCCGCTCCGACAAGCATCGGATCCTGTAAACTACATCGAAAAACACATCTGGAAGGAAGCACAGGAACAGGCAGTTGCAGATGTTGTCTCCTCTGAGTTTTCTCAGCTTAGGTATTATCTTGTAAGAGACATTTTGGGTTATGGTATACTTGATGTGCTGATGCAGGACGAAGATGTAGAAGAAATAACATGTGAGAGGTTTGATAGAGAAGTTGGCGTCATACACAGAAAATACACTGAGTTCAACATACTTGATACCAACATCAAATTCGAAACAAACGAATCTATGAACTCGTACATACAGAAAATCATTCAGAGAACTGGCAAGAGCATCACTGCAGCATCTCCAATTGTGAATTCAATGACTCCTCAAGGAGACAGAATAACGGTAACATACGAAAGTGAGGTTTCTTTACCCGGGCCTACACTTGACATAAGGAAATTCACAAAAGAACCATTCACAATAAGTCATCTTTTGGAGTTTGGAACCTTGGATGTTCTTATGACAGCATACTTATGGCTGCTTTTTGATGCAAAGGCTTTTGGTCTAATCGTTGGTGAAACCGGATCTGGAAAAACAACTACCATCAATGCATTGACAACACTTCTTAATCCAAGATGGAAGATTCTTACCATCGAAGAGACACCAGAACTGAAGATTCAACATAATAGGTGGGTGAGACTCTTTACGCGCTCAAGCCCGTTGATTACTCAGGCAGAAAATTACGACATTACGATCATGGATCTAATCAAAGCATCACTTAGGATGAGGCCTGATTTTGAAATTGTGGGCGAGGTGCGCGGCCAAGAAGCACAGTATCTATTTCAGAGTGCTGCAACAGGACATGGAGGCCTCACTACATTTCATGGTTCTGATGAAGAATCTGCTCTAAACAGGTTGTCATCGGAACCAATCAATATCAAATCCAGTCAGCAGATGCTATTGTGGTTTATCGCACACATGACAAGAATCAAACTACCGGATAAAAAACTGGTAAGAAAAATAATAAGTGTAAAGGAGATTGTACCAAAAGTAGACCATGTGGAGTTAGTTGATGTATTCCATTATGATCAAATGACCGCAAAATATGATGTAGCTGATATAGACGAACTCATTAAAAAAAGCAAACGACTTCACAATGCATCAAGTATTCTTAATGTAGATCTAAAACAAGACCTGCAAAAACGAGTCAACTTGCTAAATGAATGTAAATTAAAAAAGATTCAAAATCTGTCGCATATGATGAGATTGTTCTCAAAATATTACACGGAGTAAATTGGTTACGACTTTATTCAAATAAGAGATGGAAAAAATGGGATCGCGTATATAGAAAAAATCGTCACAAACAAAATGATTGCAACAATGAATGTGTTCTTCAGCGTAAAATATGTCATCTTTGACATGATTAGACCCATACACAATGAAGAAATTACGATCAATAAATTCACAAGCTGGAGATATTCTTCTGAAACAGTCATGCTTGTTTGAAGTCCACTCATTAAACTAGCGTACTGGGGCCCGATCTTTTCTAACATGTCTTTCATGGCCTGCACTGACCAAATCATCAGTAAAGGACTCAAGTATGCTACAAAAGAAAACACTCTCACCCTGCCAATCATCTCGCTTTTAGCACGATTAATTTTTGAAAAAAAGTCTGTTACCTGTTCAAGAATCTGAGGAGTTCCACCGCCACTTTCTACGATCTTTTCCAGAACAAAAAATGAGATTCTGGTATACCACGAACGTATATCTACTGCACTTACTGCATTAGTCATACTTGCCCCATTCATAATTTTTGATGAAATGGTATCCAAAATAGAATTGAAAATCCAATTGTACGTCCTTTCATTTGAGAGGCGTGTGATTGCGTTTGGGATGGCTATTCCTATCTTCCTATACTCTGTAATGTCTCTAAAAAAATCAGGCAATGCTCTTTCTAACATGGTAATTTCGGTAAACTGTCTTGAGACTAGGACATAATTCATAAATGCTGCAACAAAAACCGCAACTGCAAAGACAAGCCAAGCTTGTTGTAAGGCAAAAAATGCAGCCAGACCTACCACAATACCTGTGATTAATGAGATCTTGCTAAAACCAACAACATTGTGTGTCTTTGGAATAAATGAAATCTTGGTAATGGCCAGGAGTGATTCACTGCTCATCAAAAATGATGACATAACCAACAAGAGGGGTAGCATAGTTAGCAAAATCAGTGTCACTTCTGCTATTATTTCAGCATGAGAGGCATATCGGAAAAATCTGAATTTGGCCTCACCGAAGAATTCATCGCATCTTCTTTCCAGATATTGGTTAAGATTCCCGCCACTTTTTTGTATGGAAACATACCCTAAAAGTAAATTCCTGAATTGTGTGTTTGGATGAGAAATTGCAAGCATGTTTAATGCAGTGGTCTGATCCATGCCAAACAACACAACATTACGTTTTAACATTCTACCCTCATTCTCAATTAGGGGGAATACCTTTCTTCCAATCAACTGTATTGTTGAATCATAAATCATTCTACCTATGCTCTGCATCACGCAGCTGTAGACTGTAAAAAACGCAATCTCGTCTTCTATTGCTGTCTTGCGTTCGCAACTAACCGTCTTCAATCTCGCCACAGGCCAGAAAAGAAATAACAACGGAACGACAATCAAGTAAAAAAACATGGTTTCAAAGTAAAAGCCAAACACAATAGCTGGTGGTGCCACAATGAAAAACGAAAAAACTGTGTACGAGAAACTTTGTTCTACAAGGATCTTAGGATTGGCAACCTTGCCAGACATCCTAATTTCTGTAGTTATGTTGTTGCTTAACTTGGTTTTAATTTTCTCAAGCGCTTTATGCCTAATTATGGGCTTGACCAAGTCAATTAGTAGGCTGTTTGTAGGCTTGGTGATCTCAAGTCTACTTGACATTGAGAACTTGTACAACATATTTGTGAGAATTCTGGTATGAAAAATCGACTGTTTGAGAATCAGTAACGTTCTTTTTCCATCAAGCAGAATTAAAAACACTATAGAAACAATGGTAATTAAAAATGCAGACAAGTTTTGCATGTATGCGCAAAACCACATCGCGACAAACAAAGCACAAAGGCATGATCTGATGATCTTCATTACTAGATATTAAAAATCGGCAAAAAAGGAGATCACGCCTTAAAAGTAATCCGAGTTTTTCAGTTAATGACAAAGCTTTTGCACAAAAGGCGTGGTATTGCCCCTGCAATCACAACACTAATTTTAATTGGTGTGGCAGTGGCAGCAGGGCTTGGTGGGTACAGCGCATATAACTCGGCATCAAGTGTTGCAACACTCAAAGGCGTCATCTCTATTGAAAACGTTCAACTAATCAAAAGCTCTAATGGTGAAGAATATCTTTCTGTAACACTAAAGAATTCTGGAAACAAATACATTGAAACAACTACAATAAATCTACAAACTGACGTGGATGCGAGCGTTTCTGGAATTCAGCCGTTCTCGACCACTCCAATACCATCCTCAATTAGTCCTGGACAAACATCGAGTGTGTACTCTAGAATCGATTTTGCAAATGGCACTGCTCTGACATCGCATAACATAGGTGATCATATACCAGTTGAGATAATTGCGACAACGTCTGACGGTTCAACTGTGAGAAATACTGCGTCTGTGACAGTGAGTCTGTCTTAGCACACCTTTTATTTTTTGTAATCTTTGAATTTGATGAAATCAATAGAGTTATTGTGGTTTGAGGATGTAAATCCATTCAATGAATCTGTTTTCGCATTTCCGATAGTTGGCAAGTTGAGTATGAGACAGATGTTGATACTTGGTTTGGGTATTATATTTTCATGGAGTTTATATCAGTCGACTGCAAATTATAGTTCTTTAATTCCAATGCTTGCTTGTTGCTACTTGACATTCAAAAAACAAAAGATACGTTCAACGGAATCGCATCTTTTTGCGATTTTTCTTTTTTATTTAAAAAATAAAAACATCCAAAGAACAACACACAAAATCAACGCGATGTCTAAAAAAGCAAAAAGTACAAAGCTTGTATTTGCAGTGCCATTCAGACCTAAACTCGAAGTAATTGGAAAGGAGATCCAAGTCAGAGAAATATATTCAGACCCACTAAAGCCGATCCGCTTGAAAATACAGATCCAAAAAACAGATGGCCAAATCATTGCAAATACTGAAGCAAAAATAGTGTTTGATGGCAAAGTGGTTTCAACTCTGTCTACTGATAAGAATGGTGAGCTAGAAGCAATAGTTGTTCCACAAACTGTGGGTCAAAAGAAGCTTGAAGTTTTTGCCAAAGGAATCGGATTGCCAGTATACCAAGAAATAATGTCAATCAAACACAATTAATGCGGAAAACTTACCCAAAGATTCATAAATTCTACTCATGGAGTTTCGCACGTACTTGTTTTCTATATCATCACTAGAGGACGTTGTTAGAATTCCGCCAAGCATGTTTGGTACCTCGCTAAAAAAAGCAGCGATTGCAATTCTCAAGGAAAAATACGAAAGTATGATCAATGCAGATCTTGGATACATAATCATGATTCTTGAGGCCAAAGTAGACGAAATGGGAAAAATGATTGCTGGCGATGGTGGCACATACCACAGGGTGGAATTTGAGGCACTTACATTTACTCCAAAACTACAAGAAATCATCTTAGGCGAGATTGTAGATATTACCGATTTTGGAGCGTTTGTCAGAATCGGACCAACAGATGCACTATTACACCTCTCTCAGGTCATGGATGACTATCTTCAATCTGATGTCAAATCTGGTATGATAATTGCAAAGCAAAGCAACAGGACACTCAAAGTAGGTTCTACACTGCGAGCAAGAATTACTGCTGTATCTCTTGGCAAAGCAGCAACGATGGGCAAAATCGGAATTACTTGTAGACAACCATTTTTGGGAGCAGAGGACTGGATTGCAGAAGAGGTAAAGAAATCAGGCAAGGAAGACTCTGGAGAGAAAAAAGAGTCTAAAGAAAAAAAACCAGTTGAAGTGAAAAAGTAAATGGTCAAAGAAATGGCTTGCAGAAAATGCAAGTATGTTTTTGTTGGAAAAGTCTGCCCCTTGTGCAAATCGTCAGATCTCACTCCTGACTGGACCGGCGTGGTTTTAGTAGCAGATCCACAAAATTCGCATATTGCAAAAACACTTGGAATCACAGAAAAGGGCAAATATGCCCTGAAAGTTGCATAATAGCATTCTTTTAAATAATTTGTTTGTTTAAAACACACACAAATTCTTACTAATATTTAGATAATTTTGTAATTGTGGCAGACAGTCCGTACTTTTTCATAAAGGAGTTTTCTAACGAGGAGTTAATCCAACTTTTAATAAATAAAATCAAGGAGTTAAAAGTCGCAAAAGAAAAAACAGATGAGCTGAACACAAAGCTTCAGGACAACATGGCAAAGCTTGAAGAAACTCAACAAGCCTTATCGCAGCAACGTGATCAACTAAAAGAAGAAGTACGGAAAAAAGCAGACGAGCTACTAAAAGTAGAGCGGCTTTCCGCAATAGGTCAGCTTTCTGCCAGAATAGCGCATGATCTGAGAAATCCTCTAAGTGTCATCCAAAATACTTCTAAAATACTAAGAATTCGATTAGACAAAAAACTTGACGACAAGTCTCGTGAACAGTGGGAAAGACTGGACCGTGCAGTATACAGAATGTCACATCAACTAGAAGATGTTATGGATTATGTGAGGATGCCACAACTCAAAAAGAAAAACTACTCGCTGTCTATGGTTATACAAGATGCTATGGAGAGGATTGACGTACCTCCAAAGATTACAATCCATCCCCCACTAAGGGATTGTGTGATCTTTTGTGATCCAGAAAAAATGGAAATAGTGTTTGTAAATTTACTTGTTAATGCCATTCAAGCAATGGAAGGAAAAGAAGGAGTAATTAAAGTTGAAATAAGCATGGACACATCAGACAAAAACCTAGCCATAATCACAATAAGTGATTCGGGGGTGGGAATACCGGAAGGAATACTAGATAAGATATTTGAGCCGTTATTTACGACAAAGCAGGTGGGAACAGGACTTGGACTGTCAAGCTGCAAAAACATCATAGAACAACACGGAGGCACAATCACGGCATCGAGTATTCTCGGCAAAGGTGCCACATTTACAATCAAGATTCCAATTAGATCTGATTGGGATGATATCGTAAGCTCCGATGTGGTAGAGGTCTCATCATAATTCTAAAGCGGGTGTCTTATAGAAAAGGTTCTATTTAGGCACAAATACTAGTACAATAAATGAATGTCAA
>JBBIVI010000024.1:0-11659 GCA_037439825.1 Candidatus Nitrosotenuis sp.
GAAATCGGCGTCTACCGGATGGTGTTAAATTACTGGGATTTAGTCGACAGAGCATCTTTATCTTCTAGTTTTTTTAGAGGATTTCTTTTGTTTTTTTAACTCATCTAAAAGCTTGTATGGATCTTCATAGTACTCAAACTTGGATTTTCCCTTTCTTACCTGGTCTATGGTTTCTTCCTCTTCTGGCCAGAGTTTGTCGTCCGTCTTTTCTTCGTTGTTCAGCTTTGCTTTTGACATCTGCTTTCAATTCTCTTTTTGAATAATTAAGGGTTTGTTCACAGTTGTAGGTATGAATTCATTCACATACTCTATCTTGTTTGAAGAGAGCACCGATGACTTTTTGCAAAGTTTTTTGAGCCAAACAGGATTTGTCTGTTACAATTGGTTTGTTTTGAGAGCTTTGGATGGTAGCTAAATTTTAAGACCAAGGATGCGGATTTGCACACCTTGGAGTTTTAGCAAGTATTCTGGGAAAGGTACTGTTTTTCCTATGCAAATAGGTAGTTTTTTTGTGTGTTTTTGGCGTTCCGAAGAATCGTCACATACAAAGAAAACTGTTTGGCTTAAGGACATACGGGACGATTTGAGTTAGGCTTAAGCACATGCGGGAAAAATAAAATGAACTTAAGGAGTTAGAATCCACAAGAATCTTTGAGTTTTTTGTAATCAGAAATGAAAGTGAAAGATAATGGTAATAGTTTTTTAAGACCGTTTATTCTCAAAAAAGCTACAAATCTGCAACAAAATTTTGTATCAGAGTTGTTACGTTTTTGTGTTCACATTCGCATTAAAAACCTCTGTTCTTGTGCTTAAGCCGTTTTGCGTCTTGTGGAAATATGAGCGACACGACGTCACTTGAAGCACGGATAAAAGATTACGACAAGAGGATTCAGAAGGAGCTAAACAGCATCAAAAAGATGCTAAAGATCAGATGAATCTAATTTGTAATCTTTTCTCTATATTCCTGCTTTCGATGAATCCACTAGTCTAGATATTACTTTTTGTCACTGACAAGTTGATGAATGAATCTTTGCTGTTCTTTAATTAATGATTCTAGATTCCTTATTTTCTTTGAAACCTTTCTTTCGAGCGTTTTAACATCAGAGTTTTGTCTCTTCTTCAGTATTGCTTGTCTTATCTGCACAAGTTCTTTTGAAAGTCCCATTCCACAGTATGTACAGTGTGATTTATCACTATTATTTCGCTGCTTACAGTCAGGGCAGACCTTGGAAAACAGGATTGAACTTTGTTCATAGTCTTTTTTAAGGCCGTGAAGCTTCAAAACCGCATCTTGTTGGTCCGAGCTTGCAAGATGCTCATAATGGGATAACATGTCTGAGTCCTTTGACCAGTTGCCGTAAATTTTAGCAACATTTCCTAATTTTTTACTATACTCAGTCAATGCAGTGTGTCTGAACAGATATGGCCATACCCGTTTTGTAATTCCAGCTTTTTCCCTTGCCTTTCTTATGATGTGATCGAGGGCCCAGTATCTCATAACCTCGTTTTCATTATCATGATATAAGAGAAACGCAGAAGTGTTACCATCTTTTGGATGCTCACTTAACCACTCTTTGAGTGGGTTGTATGACGCAACAAGGGTAAGCGATTTTGGACCGGTTTTGCCAGTAGTATGAATTTGTACAAAGTCTTTATGAAATTCAATGCCACCTATCCTAATGTTAAGAAGCTCACCTGGACGGTACGCTCCCTCAAGTAAAACGAAGATGAGTGCGATGTTTCTTTTAACATATTTTCCTCCAATCTTTTTTATGGCCTGGATTAGCTGGAGTATCTCCTCATCGGTGAGAATATCGTGTGGTTGTAATTTTTCAAATTTATCCTGAAATGACCCAGGGGTTATCCAGGCAACGTTGGGATCATACTCCTGATTTTTGGATTTGACAACAATTTCATTGTGTACTGCAAAATGATAGAACCTTTTGAGGGCAGTAAGAGTGTCTTTTTTAACCGAATTTTCATAGGACGAGTCTGCTATCATCATATGCACTTTCTCAATTTCTTCTTTAGACCAATAATTGATACTTTTGTCGTCTTTGAGTTGAAGTATTCTGATTACAGAGCCCGAATAGTTTTCAATTCTTCCATAGGACATGTTATCAAGCCTCAATCTGTCCAGAAATCTACACGCAATGACTATGTTTTCTTTTGAGAATCGTCTTTGGATTCTCATCTTTGCAAGATCCACTCTTCTTTTTGAGTTGTGCCAATCGATTCCTCCTGCTTTTTCTTTCACACCAATACGATATTGGTTTGAATTTAAGGGGGCAAAATTTTGTTCATTGAGCCTACGCATCATAATATATGGCGCCGGGAGAGAGATTTGAACTCTCGAACCCTTGCGAGTACGCGCTTTATGGTTTTTTGGATTTCCAGGCGCGCGCCCTACCAGGCTAGGCGACCCCGGCACATGTCCATTGGACAAACAGACTACCAAATCCTGATTATATAATAGATGATCTTTTGGTTTATTTTTTGCAGACTAGAAAAAGATAATCGATTATTTTGTTTTTTGATACATCTCTCATTTTTTGAAGTGAGTTGAAGAGAATTCCCTCTACATAAAATGGGTACTCTTTTGAAATCTTGTCCTTTAGTGATTCACGGTTTTTTTCATAGTAATCTGTTAGCGGCTCATAAACACTAGATCCGATTCTTTGTAACAGAGAGATCTCAAATCCCTGTCGTTTGATTATAGATTGAATAAAATCAATTGCATAATGTTCCGATGACCAAGTCATTGCAAGCACGCCCAGTTTTATTATCGAAGATGGTCTTTCGATCACAGGTATTGCGATTGCAAGCATTCCATCTTTTTTGAGTATTCTAAATGATTCTGAGATAAAACCTTCCAGCGGTTTGAAATGTTGTGCGGATTCTAGTGCCAGTACTCTATCCACCGATTCATCTTCAAAAGGCAAAAATCTTGCAGTAGCATTCACTAGTTCTACTTTCTTTTGACGACTGTCATTTATAGCAAATGAGTTACGTAATTGATCAATGTTAATGTCGATGCATGTTATTTCTATTGGTGAGTACTCTTCCTGCCACAAAGATGCAGGTGTTGCAAAGCCACAGCCCACATCCACCACTTTATGTCCTGGTTTTAATTGTGCCATTTTACCAAATATGGTGCACATGTTTTTTTGTGCCAGAATTGGAGTCTGTGTTCTTTCGTCCCAATATCCAAAATTTAGCATGTCCCCTCCCGTTGCTAGTCTCATGATGTTTGAGAGCGAATTATACAGATTTATCACGTCTTTTTCATTGCGACGTACAGTCCAGAAAAAAAGATCAGTTAAACTAATTTTTTTCAATCTTAAAGACTAGTGGTTTGATTAGATAAAATAGGTACCTAAGACAAGCCCTGATTGGTCATAATGAGTTAATTGAGATTTACCAACCTACGCATAATATGAGTTTAGTGACTACTTGCCTTTATTTTGCGTACCACGACTGAATAATCGTTGATTGGTACGATCTTAATAGTACTGATTGACGATATTCCAGTAGCAATACATAGCTGTTCAATGTCATGTGCATTTTTGGCATCAAGTATGATGATCCATTGGTGTTCGAGAACCGACATGTAAAAACCAATTAGTTTGGT
Organism: Candidatus Nitrosotenuis sp.; assembly: GCA_037439825.1. Lineage (GTDB taxonomy): Archaea > Thermoproteota > Nitrososphaeria > Nitrososphaerales > Nitrosopumilaceae > Nitrosotenuis. Next base: position 3,632 of record JBBIVI010000024.1, read on the forward strand.
GATGTTGAATTTTTTCAGATTTGCTTTCAGTTTGGCTTCAAGCCCAACAAACATCTTTCTGCTTTCTTTGTTATTAAGAGGACACACATCTGGATCGTGTATAGCGAAGATACCAAATAGCATGTTTTTTATCAAAAATTATAATTTTATTAATCTTTCATTTGAAAACGACTCATTATTTGTCTAGCTTTTTTGTGTGAGATTTATCGTTCATTACTGCATCATCCAACCTTTTTTGCAGATTCTGTCTCCGGTTTTCATCGCATTGCCAAGAACAGACATCACGTGATACACCATCGAATTCTTTGCCACATACGACGCATTTTTTCATATTCTTATTATCATATGATATGTGGTTAAAATTTTGGTTAGACAGATTTTTTAAACAACTGCACTAATTTCTTGAAAAACTAAAAACCATAAGTAAATTCATAGTTGCTGCATTCACGCGTTTTCAAATTTGGAAATGTCTAAACGAATTTTGGATATAATTAATTCATGATGCAGTTGTGGAGTTGGTTTTTGTGTATCCTACATCGGTTGAAATTGTCACCTGCACGAGTCCATTAGTGTAAACCGGATATGCTAGCTTTGTGCAAACTGATGCCAGTTCGTTTGTATTGACAATGTCTGGGTCAACATAGTCTTGTACAATGTTTAGAATCATCCATTCATTTGTTGTAAAGGTTCCAGCCGGACCGCAATTCGGATCGACTGGCCTCAGTGCTGCCGCGCTCATTGCCCATTGATCCGTGCCACCGTTATTTGTCCAGCTCATAGTGTATGAACCAGCAGTTGTTGTTTGTTTCGTACTTACGCTTCCAGCTAGTTGGCCTCTTGCAAGATCCCATCTTTCTGTTTGAGATGCAGTCGGAGTCATTGGTCCATCAACTGTGCTGACTACATCGATGATGAATGCATCATCAATAGTGGTAGTAAGATTTACCGATGGTTCAGTTGTTCCTAAAGCATCCGTAGCACCATTATGAGTGTTGATCGGATTTGATTGATGAACCCCGCTAAAAGATATTGCCCCAAGTACAATTTTCTCGCTTTTATCAAGTGTTACTATAACATTGGCAGTCCCAGCTGGTGGATTTACAAGATACCATAGCTCAGAACGTCTGTTCGTATTTACAATTTCATCAAAACGAATGCGGGTGAGGCTTTGACCAGAGTAAGTGATGTTTGACACTGCTGTGTCATCTCCAATTGATACCGCTACAAGAAGCAGTTTATCGGTTCCAGCTACGGTGTGTGACAGAGTACACGGATTACAAGTATTCGAGGTGCTTGAAACAGAGTTAATTGATATGCCTGGCGACTCTGTTGCGTAGCTAAAGTACTCTACTCTCTGAGTAGGTACGCCCAAAATATTTGCAGTGTAATTTATTATAATATCAAATTTTTCGTAATTCCAAAGTTTTTCATTGCCGGTATTTTTTAGTGTAAAGTTAACATATTGGTTGTTAGACAATGTATTGATGCTTTTGATTGCCAAGTTTGTCTGAAAAACAGTGCTTTGAAGATCAGTAGATTGAGTTCTTGAAGAGTTTATCTCATAAACTTGTTCGGTCATAGAAAATACGATAGAAAAGATTACAATCATGGCAGCGCCCACTATTCCTCCTGCTATGACAATACTGAAAGCCATCCTAATTCGGATGCCTCAGATTAGAATCTATGAGATAGTATTTTCAAATCAAACAAACAGAGAATAAATGATGATCAGACTCGGGGATTCGCACGTCCCAAGTCATTGATCACCAAAATACCGCTTTTACGGTTGTCAATTCCGTGTGATAATGATCATGCAATCAAGTAAATTAGGTTTGCTTAGGAATTTGATGATCCAAAGATCTGATTATAAAAAATTGGGTTGCCTAACGCTTTTTCTTTTGTCCAGGCTTGTTTTGACCAGGAACTCTGTGAAGGACAAATCTCTTTTTGAAGTTGTTTTTATTTCTCAAAATGGAGTTAGTTCCAACCCGCTTTCGTCCTTCTACTTTTGGTGTTTGGCCACGTACTTTGCCTGCCTTTGTAATCGAGCCGTGAGTTGCCATATGTATTTTCTAAAATGTTGGGTTTATGTGTCTTACCAGTACTTTGCCTTGATTGTCTCAATTACCTTTTCGTGTTCAGGTCCCTTCCTTCTTGCGAATCTTTCCATTGCTCCCAATGGGACCCCACCAAGGGCTCTTGCAAGCATGTTAAAGAACTGTTTTTGAACAGAGGTCTGGCTGCTTCCTGTCTTGGTCATGAATTTCTGAATTCCATACTTGAAGTTGTGCTGCCATGTCTTGTACATGACCCCAAGCTGTGGTGCGCTCATTTCGTTGCCGATGTTAAAGAATTCTGATTTTTCAAGTAGTCCTATTGGGACAAATGTGAGTGGTGTTGTTGTGAACATAGAGTCTGGTTGTTCCCGCTCAAGTTCGCTTATGAGTTGAATTGTTTCCCACGAGTCTTCAGGAGTTTCGTCATTATCAAGGCCCATGATTAGTGTGAATGCGGGAACCCAGTAGTGTTCGTTTAGCGTCTTGACTCCTTCTTTGACTACCCAATGCCATTCTTCTGGCATAAATGGTGCAAGCTTTCTGTCTGCGTACTTGCCAATCAGTCTGAGGCTTCCTGTCTCAAAGCCACATTGAATGCCAATCAGGTTAGCTGGACCTGATTTGATTATTCTCGATATGTTTGGAATTAATTTCTCGTCTGCAATTGCACCTGCAAGTGTTCCATGTGTCGGGTTTGTATGTGTCACACCTGCATCCATTACTGCAGTGAATAATTCTTCTAATGCCTCACGGTTTGGCTCCATCTGTTTACTTGTTCGCGGATCCATTCCGTAGACGAAGATATCATCGCTGTGAATCCAAGCATTTCTCAGCCCACCTTTTTTGATATTGATCTCGATTTCTCGCTTTACCTTTTCTGGTGGATAATATCTAAGCGCACGTAGTGTCACATCGCAGAACTTGCATCCACGCCCACATCCACGCATTACCTCGATCATGCCGTGCATCGAAGGTTCTACGATTTCTGGAATCTCATCGATTTCTGGCCTGTCCCAAAAGTTCACGAACCTGCCATGTAGAGTTCTTCCGTTACGATGGAATTCTTTAATGTCAACTTTGAAGTCGCTCCTTTTTCTAAATGGGTTCATGTTCTCAAATTCGCCGTCGATTAGATAGTTGAAGAATCTGCCTGCGTGTCCGTCTATTTCCGGTGCGATTCCTCCAAGTTCGCCTTCAAGTATTGCGTAAATCCCAAATTCTTCTATTTTTTCGGGGTCGTAGTTGTACTGCCATGTTCCCGAAGCTCCAGAAATCACTTTGGCATTGCTTCCGTTCTTCTTTTTCGCCTCCATGATTTTTTTGTGTAGATAAGCGTTATAGTATTCATCATACGAAATTTGTTTTCTTCCGTATGTGAAGGTCATTGTGACTGGGCCCATTCCGAGTGGATCCATTTCGTATGTTCCTACCACTTGAGTCTCAGGACCTATGAACTTGTCAACATGATCAGGGTGTGCAACAACTACATCTTCTCGCTTAAAGCCATCTCGCAAAAGGCCTGCCTCGACTTTCCTTAGGCCATATGGAGCATAGCTTGCAACGCCGTTGTTGTGTGGAATGGGATTACAAATAAAGTCAAAGAGGATTTTTGGAGTAACTTGGTTTTTTAGAATCTTGTACCAAAAGCTGTTGTGATCTCTATTTGGATCTAATGCGGGCGCACATCCAAAGAATGTCGCAAGAGAGATGCCACGATAATTTGACATTAAAGTGCGATCTGCGGTAAGTACTATCTTTGGGCGTGCCATCTGTTGTTAGGCGTTCTCATTTTTTTATTTATTTAACCGTTTAGGTACTTGTACGCATGTACATTGGGCTGTTTTGGCACTTAGTAATTTTCTATGATGCCAGATTTACTTCTATGTGTGTGTCCGAATTCCTTTGAGCCAGCCAAAAACTTGCCGTCAAAGACAGTCCCATCATGGCACACCAGAACGTCATCCATACAACAGCTTCCACAAATACCAATTCCGCACTTCATCATGCGTTCGAGGCTTGCTTGCACAAAGATTCCACGCAAGTTTGCAAGCTGGACTACCTTATACATCATTATTTCTGGACCACATGTATAGATAGCGTCAAATCTTTCGTTTTGCACTAGGTTTTCCAAGATATCCGTTACAAACCCTTTTTGCCCGTAGGAGCCATCTTCGGTTGCTACAATTACTCTGTGTTTGTTTTTTTCCAGAATTTTGTTTGCATAGTCTTCAAAAAATACCTCATCCTTTGATTTTGAACCCATCAGCATGACTACTTCATTTGTTGGTTTGGCAAATTTGGCAAGTCGCATAAGTGGAACCAAACCAGTTCCACCACCTACTAAAGCTATTTTGCCGTCCTTGATGTCAAATGCATTTCCATAAGGACCCCTGACTCCTATTTGGTCTCCAACTCTTAGGTTGTAAAACGCAGTAGAAGATTGACCACGCCTTCGTACAGTGAATGCGGCCTTTCCTTTTTGTTCAGTCACCATGACGCTCATTGGGAGTTCATTTACTCCAGGAATCCACACCATTGCGAATTGTCCTGGTAGAACCTCTGACAATATCTCATCTGAAATCACAATGGTGCGAACAGTTGGGGTTTCATCAATTATTTTTTCAATCACTCTGACAGATGGGATCTTAGTAACGTTTTGCAAGTCCGACCATCTCCTCAATTTTTGAGAATCCTTTTCTTTTCATATAGTTTGCAATCCCATCATTTATTTCAGAAAATACATCAATCCACTTGTCACCTATTGCACTGCCGACTTGAACCGCAGATGCTCCTGCCAAGATGAACTCAACTGCATCATCCCAGCCAGAGATGCCACCGCATCCAATTACTGGTATATTGTATTTTGAAGATATTTCATAGACACACCTGACTGCCACAGGCTTGATTGCTCCTCCAGATAGTCCGCCGATTTTGTGACTCAAAATAGGTCGTTGTGATTCTACGTCTATGCCCATGGCTCTAATTGTGTTGATTGCAGTGATTGCGTCTGCACCACCATCGATGGCGGCCTTGACGGTATCTAGGTAGTCGGTTGTGCCAAGGCCTACTTTTGCAACAACTGGAGCTTTGGCAGTAGATTTAACTCTTGAGACAATTTTTGTTACAAGATCTGGGTCATCGCCCACCTCAAGGCCCACCTTTTCTACGTGCGGACATGAGAGATTCAGCTCGTATGCTGTCACCTTGACATTTTCAAACTGTTTTACCATGAATTCAAAATCATCTTCGACCGATCCTACAAGACTGACGATTATTGGAATCTCTTTGTTCTGCGAGATCATCTTTGCAAAGTATGGTGCGCCTGGATTTGAGAGCCCAACTGCGTTGAGATATCCACCTTTGATTCCCACAATGGTTGGGTTTGGATATCCTTCCCAAGGCTCCTTGCTTAACGATTTAGTTACTACTGCCCCTGCGCCAGCACGATAAATTCTTCCAAAAACCTCAAGTGAAATCCCCAGTATTCCAGAGGCAAGCATTGCAGGCCTCTCGAGCGAAACTGTTCCAATTGATACGGAAAGGTCAGGCTTCACTTGATTGACTAAATCTTGTTGTCTTATAATGGTTGATTTGCATTGCGCACCTAAGATTAGCCCTAGCTTTTTTAATGAGAAGATAAGACAATGCTCTATGTATTTTGTTGTTTTAACAGAGCTTGGAACCGTTATCTTAGAAGACGGTAAAGTGGTCAAGTCGTTTGCATTTGAACAACCAGCTACTGATTTTGTAAAGTCAAAAAGCGGCCAATACAAACATGGATCACTTATCTCATTTCTAAAAGGCATCAATGCCGGATTTTTGATAAATGATGATGCTTTGCTAAAGGCACTCAAAAAAGAATCACTTGATGTCCACTACATGGATGAGAATCAGGTGAATCAGATCCAGATAACAAAGCCACAGCTACTTGTAGATGCAGGATTTGCAAAAAATACTCAAGACGCAATGACAAAACTGCGCGACTTTGCACTACAGCTTTCCGCTGCTAGGGTGACTGAGGTTTCAGAAAGCCCTGATCTTCACATCACTCAGGCAATCAAGGCGCTAGACGAAGTCGATGTCATGGTAAACGGATTATCGTCAAGACTTCGTGAATGGTACGGCCTACATTTTCCTGAGCTTGACAACATAATTGACAGCATCGTAGGTTACGCGCAGATTGTTTTGGCTGGAAAGAGATCAGATCTTTCAACCAAGGTGTACCAAGATGCAGGATTTCCTGACTCTAAAGTCGAGATGCTTTCAGTAATTCAAGAAAAAAGCAAGGGTGGTGACATCTCAAAGGAAAACCTTGCCATGGTACAGGCAATTGCCAGTCAGATTTTGGAAATGTCAAAAATCAGAAAGGATCTAGAAACACATGTAGAAAACGAAATGAAGGTGGTTGCTCCAAACCTAACAGCAATATTGGGCGCCTCTGTTGGTGCAAGAATTCTCTCAAAGGCAGGTTCGCTCAAAAAACTTGCAACACTTCCTGCAAGTACAATTCAGGTACTAGGTGCCGAAAAGGCACTCTTTAGGGCGCTAAAGACTGGCACGCAGCCTCCAAAACACGGTATTTTGTTTCAACATCCAATAGTACATGCGGCACCGAGATGGCAACGTGGTAAGATGGCTCGCGCAATTGCGTCAAAAGCTGCTATCGCTGCGCGTGTGGATGTATACGGTGGGGGACTAAATGAAACATTACTTGACAAGCTCAACGTAAGAGTAACCGAGATCGGTGAGAAATACAAGCAGCCAACGGCAAGACCCCCCCAGCCACAAAGAGAGGAAAGACGAAGAGAGGGCTTTACGCCAAGGGAAGGATTCAGACAAAGAGAAGGTTTTAGATCAAAGGGTTCTCGAAGGGAATTTAGGGCAGACATAAAAAAGCGAAAAAAGTTTGGAAAAAGACGATAGCCCCATCTATTGGTTTACAGTAGATGGACAAAAAAGACTTGCAACCGTAAATTATGTGGAAGGAAACCAAGTCTACGGTGAAAAGCTTTACAAAAAATCTGGAGTCGAGTACCGTGTGTGGGATCCTTTTAGAAGCAAGCTTGCAGCAGCCATCACAATAGGTCTTGAGGTGTTTCCAATAAACCTTGGAACAAAGGTATTGTATCTTGGTGCATCCACAGGTACAACAGTTTCCCACATTTCAGACATTGTAGGGCACAGTGGAATTGTTTTTGCAGTAGAGCATGCAAGCAGAGTTGCTAGGGATTTTTTGGACCGTGTTGCAAGTTTTAGAAAAAACATAATTCCAGTTTTGCAGGACGCAAGACACCCGGAGCAGTATTTTTCAGTTTACGGTAAAGTCGATGTGGTGTATTCCGATATAGCACAGCCAGACCAGACAGAAATTGCAATACAAAACTGCAAGATGTTTCTCAAAGATGGAGGTTACCTGTTTTTGGTGATCAAAACTAGAAGCATCGATGTCACACAATCACCAAAAAAGATCATAGAAAGTCAGATAAGAAAGCTGGAAACTAGTTTTACTGTAATTCAAAACATTGATCTTTTGCCATACGACAAAGATCACGCCCTCGTTGTAGCAAAATATCACGCCAAGAGTTGAGATCTTAGTTGTTTTACAGGAGTCCAGCTTTTGCGCACAAAGTCAGGCACTTCATTATGTTTTGAAAACCATTCCCTTACAAATGAAACGGTTTTTTGATCAGACGGATAACCACTACCAAGGTCGTACTGTTTGTTTAGTCTAGAAATAGCCCTGTCGCGTGTCACCTTGGCAATAATCGATGCTGCAGATACGATAATGAATTTTGTATCCGCATGATGGTATGCCTTTATCGTCCCAGTCTTTGCAAGCGCAGCCAAGTTACTTCCAAATCTTGATGCGTTTACGTCGCATGCATCTACATATGAGATCGACGGCCCTAGTTTTTTGATTATCTTTGCCATCTGGGCCGCTTCAAGATGATTAAGCTTATGTTTTTCGACG
>JBBIVI010000025.1:0-11649 GCA_037439825.1 Candidatus Nitrosotenuis sp.
TAATGCGGTCAAGGAAGCAGGAAGAGGCTGCCGGACTTGTCCGGGAGTAGTTCACTTAATGCCTGAACCTATTGCAATCCACATTGAAGGACATTGAAATCACACTACAAAACAATGAGATAAAACCAAATTCCGAATTCAAGGGCACAATCAAGGTAAATTATTCTGGAAGATACGACAGTGTAGTGCTAAATACACAGATCTTGAACTCAAACGAGTTGATGCTGTTTACCTCATGTAATGGAAAAAAGCTAAACAACCGCAGCTCCAGGCTGTTTATCTCAAAGGACGTCATGCCAAACAATGTAGCAGAGTTTACAGCAGTCATAACATTTGAGCCGCAGCAAAAACACGATGTGAAATTCCGTGCATCAATAATTGAGCAGCACAAAGAAATAGAAAGCGATGTTTTGTTTGCTAAATTTAGCTAGTCTCTGCTTTTGCCTCAGGAGGTAACTCCTTTGGCGTTTCTGCTTTTACCTCTGCAGTCTGCGGGGCCTCTACCTGTGGTTCTGGTACTGGGGGTGGTGGGGGCGGTCTTTTTGCCTCATTTAGTGCATACCTGTACACGTGGAACATGCCTGCAAACACAATCAGTATGAGTCCTGTCAAAAACAGCGACAAATTGTTCAGTCCGGTAATTGCTGCGTTGTATGCAGCTATGTTTAGATAAATCTGGAATCCGATGAGGCCCACAATTACCCAGTTGAGCCATTTTTGTGAGAGGTTTATCTCGGCTACTTTTTTTGGTCCCTTTTCTTTTCTGAGCTTTGCCTTGCGTTCTGCCTCCTGGGCCATTTTTATCATCATATAGCTAAAGCCGAATCCAAGCGGTACAAGAAGTATCATGACTAGATAGAAGAATATCGGATCTATTACGAGTCTTTGTACAAGTGGAATTGTGGTGTCTGGCGGAATGTAAAAGCCCCAGTAGGTCGTGACCATTATCTGTGCTATTCCGGTTATTCCAAATGCAGTAATGACCGGCCTGTCCTTCCAGGAGAATTTCTTGTATCTATCAATAAACGGTGTTAGCAACAAGGCGCCAATGAATAGGCCCGGCCAGAGCACACCCGTTACGAACTTGTCGTACTGGGTTCTCAAAAACGCGTACAGGCCTGTCAGATACCACTCTGGTACTGTGATGCCAGGCGGCACGGTTGGCTCAAACTTGAAGCCCATATCAATTGGAAAGACACCTCCTGTGATTAGAATTGCGCCAGAGATTGCCATGACCATAGGTACGTCAAAGACCAGAAACCTTGGAAAATGGACTGCCATTAGGCCAAGCATGACGAGTGGCAGGACGAATACATGTTGCGCGTAGAACCTAAGTACAAAGTCGGTAAATCCAGAACCAAACATTGCGTCACGAATGGTGGGCCCAGCTATTGGAATAGAGTTTGTAAGTGATGCTGCGATGCTGATTGCAAGCTCTGCTCTTTCAGAAAATATGATATCGTAACCTGTGAATGCCTCAAGAATAGTTACAGTGCCCAGTATGACACCTGTCACCCAGAGTACCTCGTTTCTTATCTTGTATCTTCCTGAAAAATACTGATAGTACATGTGTAGAATTGCCAAAAGTACCATCGCGTTTGAGCCGTGGTAGTGTATGTTGCGTATGTGGAATCCAAATGGAACTACGTCGTTGATCTTTTGTACACTATCCCAGGCTCTATCAAGTATTGGGAAATAGTAAAACATGAGCAGAGCTCCAGAAATTCCCAAGATAACAAATACGATGAATGTGAGCATTCCCAAGAACCCAAATGGGCTGACAAACCTTGATGGGAATGAGAACTTGATTCCAGTAAATACCGTCCTTTCAAGGCCGTCCCACAGCCAGTAGAAAAAGTTGACTGCACCTGTGCGCCTACTCAACGAAACGGCCATATCCTACTACTCCATTGTCATTTGGTCCCCACTTGGCAGGCAAAATCCACAAGTCTCCGTTTACATCTGCCTCCAAGTCAAGCTTTGCTAGTGTGTTTGATGGTGGTGCCTGCAGTGAAGCTGGGCCTGCAAATGCGGTTCCGGTAAGTGGGTTATACATACTTCCGTGGCAGGGGCATTCGCCTCTTTTTCTTCCTTCTTGCGGCCAGTACTTCCAAAGACACCAAAGGTGTAGACACACCATGCTGTATACTCTAAATGCAGTAACATCGTTTTTTGAGCCTCCAAGCTCATCTGGGAGCCTGATGAACTGCCACTTTCTAAATGCCTCTTCGTCTAGGACCGGGTCACCGGTTCTTGGGTAAGTGATGACTTCGGCGTGATTTACTGGAAAAGTGTTAACGTTTGCTTGGTTTCCGTCCGGCAGAATTACTGGAACTTTTTCTAGCTTGGCGCTGTCCGGGTTTGGCATGAACTTGCCCCATGGTACAAAGGGTGCAAAGGTAAGGGCCGTGCCTGCAGCACCCATTAGTTTAAGAAAATCTCTTCTTGACAGGGTACTTGGACTAGGACTACCCGTTTGCGACATTCAAGCTGAATTCACGAAAGTTCGGTTATAAAGCTACCTGTCGTTGTGCAAATTGTTTAGTATTTTTTTGGTTTTTTCTTACCCGTAAATGCAACAAAAATGGCTATTCCGATCGCAATTGCGCCAGATATTCCAAGCAGGATGAAGTTGTAATCAAACTTGGCAGCAGTACTTGGTATGGTTGGCACGCCTTTGGCAGGTATCTCAAAGGTGATGATTTTTTGGGCCTTGTTTTCGGCCTTGTCTTCGGCATAGAGCACTACACGGTATAATCCTGGAGTATAGTTTGCGGTGTTTATTTTTGCAAAGGTCTTGTTTTGTATTAGCATGTCTGATAATAAAATGGAGGTTTTTTCATAATCTGGATTGTCATCTTGTATCTCAAAGTCCATTATCAGTTCGTCTGAGATTTTTGAGTTGTTTTGCGGCGATCGTATTATGATCTGTGGTGCTGTCTTGTCCACAACAAACGAGTACAGTGCGGTTGCGGAATTGCCAAAGCTGTCCTGGGCCTCAATTCTTAGCTTGTGGACACCTTCAGATAGTGAGTCAAGTGTGTTATTGTCAAACAATACTTCCACGTCATCAAGATAGTATTTTGTGTAGATGCTGCTTTCGTCAGTTATCTGCGGCAAGGCCTCAAATTTGCTCATAAATTGCGGAACAGACCAGCTTATTTGAGGTGCAGTATTGTGTGCAAGAATTGTAGAGAACTTGGCAACTAGTGCAAACGGCTCGGTTGGTTTGGTCCCGCCAAACAATGTAGAATGTAAAAGTATGCTGTATGTCCCTGTCTGGTTTATTGGTGCAAACAAAACAGTAGATGTTGCGTCTTTGTTTTTGACTGGGAAGAACCCACCGCCTTCGCTAAACAAAGTGGTGCCAAGCCAGTCAGAGCTTGGCCAGTCAAGAAAATTACCAAATACACCGGATGGCATGTTTGTCTGCACGATTCTTCCCTGTGGGTCAATTACAAATACGGACATGTTTGTGTCTTCTTCCTTCCAGGAGATGTCAATTGATGCTGCATTGATTGCAGGGTCTTTGATATCAAAATAGTATTGCCTCCAATCTCCTGCGTTGTATCTGTTTACAAAGTCGAATGCTCCCTTGACGTAGCCGTTGCCATACAGTATGTCTTGGTTTTGGTTTGCGGCAATTGTGACAAGTGTCTCTTTTTGTGTCACAGGAACGCTGACTGCATATGACACTGGTGCATTTACTGTGTGATTGTCTGATCTAAATGTGATAAATCCCTGATAAATCCCAGGTCTTTGATCAGATACTGTAATTGTTGCAAGAACTTTGGCCGAGCTGTGTGGTTTTACTTCTATGAGGCCAGAGTCAAGCCAGATGTCCTGCCATATGTCTTTTTTGTAATAACTAGCAGAAATTGTATATGGCATCTCAGTTGAGTTTTTCTTTGTGTCGCCAAGCCAGTACGAATATCTAGTTGGTACAGAATACACCCCTACTAGTGGTGTGTTTTTGAATTTGGATGCAGGCTCTGTTACGCGGAGCTCCTGTACTGTACCCCACGAGCCGCCCCTGTTTACCATTGAGAGCTCGTCGCTTGAGACTTGGGAGTCCTTGTTTTTGTCGTCCCAGTCATACAGGTACAGTGATGCAATCTTGGTGTCTCCTGCATACATTTTTTCTGTTTTGTTCATAAAGTCAGAGAATGCAAAGTTGAGGTTGAGCACCAACAAATCCGATTCCTTTGGAATTGTTACGTTTTCATAAAATGACAAAAGCGAATCGTATTTTTTGACGTCTTCTAGTTTGATATAGTCGGGTCTGAAGACTTCCGTCTTGTTGTACAATGGGTCTTTAAGCTGTAACTTGGTAGTAGAGTTGTATTCGGTTTTTTGTATCAGCTGCATCTTTTGTGGTGTTATTTGGACTGTTATGGTGTGGTTGTTTGGGTTTTCGATGGTATAGTAGGTGGAGCTTTTCTGCCCGGGGGTGAGTCTTCCTGCAAACCAGCTTGTCTGTTGCAAGTCCAAGTCAGGTAATGAAAGTTGTTCTAGGCCTAGTGTGGTAGCATTCATCTTGGCAAGTGGAATATCTAGAATTTCTTTTAGGTTTTGATACGACTTGTCATTGTATACTGCAAAGACTCCGTTTTGGCCTTGCACAAAGCTTACTGCCTTGTACGCATTGATCAGGCCTGAGCCCTGTGTGAATGCATCGTTGCCAAGATCCGTTGCAGACGACATTAGTATGCTCTTTATTTTGAATGGATCATAGTCTTCATTTTTTTCTTTGAGGCTTTCAAGCAAAATCGCAGCAGAGCCAGATACTATAGGTGCTGCCATGCTGGTGCCCCCAAACATGACAAATGATTCCTGTTTTGATTCTTTTTTTGCTTTGAGCACATTTCCTGGGACAAAGCCGTATGCGCCAGTAGCTACAAGCTCAGGCTTTGGATCGCCTATTATGCTTGGACCCCTGCTTGAGAAATCCGCCATGTCGTTTGCGTAAATTGTCGTATTACCAAATCTTGGTTGGCCCTTAAAGCTGCCATATCCAACGTAGACGTTGTTTGTTGTCGCACCAACTGTAATCCCAAAAGGAGAGGCATTGGGGAGGCCTACTGTGCCGTATCCTGGGCCTGCGTTGCCTGAGCTTGACACTATGGTGACTCCAGGATATCTCTCATCTACTGACTGTGGTACAGATAAAACCGAAGTGATCAAAGACAACACATCTATTCCAGGTGCGCTCTTTAGTGATGGAAAGGTGGATACGCCCCAGCTGTTTGAGATAATGTCTGCCCGCGGTTTGCCAGAAAAGATCCATGTGCCGTTTGTGTTATCTAGTCCTGCTGCCCACAGCCACCCGTATACTGTGTCGCCAAACCAAAGAGCCTTGATTGGAATTATTTTTGCGTTTGGCGCAATTCCAGGCAGTGTGTATTTTTTTGTATTGTTGTAAATGTCAAATTGTTCTTTTCCTTTGGATGTTATCGTCGCAGCTGCCGCAGTTCCGTGGCCTACAAAGTCACTCATCACGCCAAAATAGTTGCCGTCTGGATCCAGTGGCGCAAGAAGCGTACCGTTTGTTGCCTTTAGTGCCTTGTCCACATTTGGTTTGTTTTTTGAAACAACTCCGTGCACATCAAGGACTCGTGCACCCACAGTTCCGGCACTATAGTCTGGCTTGCCGTCCTTGTTTGAGTCATAAACTAGGAACTCGTTTCCGCTACCAATTTTGATTGGAGACTCGTCTGTAAAATCAAAATCATATTTTGGTTTTTGCCCTTTTTTTAGATCGAATCTGGTATAGTCCTCCCATGATGTGCTCAGATCTGGAATGATGGTATCATAAATTCCAGGTGTTGTGGAGTCTACCACCAATACCGGGACAACCTGTACACTTGCAAATGCGCCCTGAGTTGCGCCTTGATAGATTAATCCAAAATGATACACGCCGCTTGCAGACTTGATGTAGTCTTTGCTACTTTTTCCTATTTTGTAGTTGTCAAGTATTGTGCCATTAAATACAGGCAAAGGCCCAGTAGTCGGGAAGAATGAATTGTACATTAGCACTTGGGTGCCAGTACCGTTTTTCCTTAGATTCAAGAACGCGCCATCTTTTGTTACATATACTGTAGATGTTGCATTTTTTGAGAGGGTTCTATTTTTTTCTTCGATGAATTGTTTTGTTGTGTTTTCTAGCTGGCCAAACTTGTTTGCCTTTGCAATAAAGGTTGCATTTGTGATCACTAGGCCTTGGCCGTCCGGATCAAGCATGAGTGGACGGCCGTCTTTGTCTCGTGCAAGCGAGTGACGCACATCAGGATTTGAAAAGTCAACTCCGGTGTCAACGATAGCTATTGTGACTCCTGCTCCGGTATAGTTGTATTTTATTTGTGCAAGCTCTGATCCTGTTGCCTTGTTTATCTGATCCATTTGTGAAAACAGTGTCTGGTTTGCATGGAACTCTAGTGGAAAGTCTTTGATTATATGGTATCCTTTTTGTGTTAGTGTTGAAACTGATTGCTCAGGCATCACCACAATAGAAAAGAAACCATTGTTGCTTGAAACACTTGAAATTTGTTGTGCAAGATCTGAAACATCGGAGATAGAGCCGCGCCCAAACACAATATACCTTGATAGATTGTGGTCTTGGGTTACTTCTTGTGGTATTTGGACTATATCTGGAATTTGTGTGATTTGCGGCCTTGGGACTATTTTATTGTCATAGTTTTCAAGATATCCAAAAGAGTTTGAAAATACGGATGAAAATAATAACACACAGAATGTGATCGCAGCAGATCTTTTCAACACATTGGTTGGTTATAGTGGTTTTGTTAACTTTCTGATTTGATGATTAGATATACATCAAATGGGACTTTTTGATACAATTAACTGTATGATGTCATTGTATTTGAGATTTGTAAAAAGTCATCTTCTTCTTGCAAGTATTGCTATTTGTAGTGCTACAATCACAGCAATTGATGCCACGATCGGAAACAAAAGAGAGTTAAGCTGAAGCGAGGCTGCCTCTATGTTGTCAACTGAGCTTGAAATCGAGTCTACGCTTTTGTCTATATCTTGGCTTGCCTCACTCAAAGACGAGCCAAATCCACCAATCTCGGTTTTCAGATTTGCAAGCTCCTTGGAGGTATCTTCAAGTACGGTGTTAAGCTCGATTATCTGTTTTGATATGCCGCCAATGTCTTGTCTTAGTACGGTAGTTGCGGCAGAACCATGTGATATTGTACCTTGGGAAAACGCAACTATGTGGAAGACATGTGTTCCTTCCATGACTGGTGTGTATTCTGCAAAGTAAAGACCTTGGTGTAACGTCTTAAATGAAAGTGACAGGTTGATTACTTGGCCATCAGGCAAATGAACGTGTGAGGTTCCCAAAAGCTTCTCTGGACTTCCACCTACCAGCAAACCGTCGCTTGTAGTCTGCACAAAGATCCTAAGTGGCTGATTTATTGCAGCAGTCTCTGGTGCAAATACAAGTGTATTCACTGTTCTAGATATTGGGACTTTTTCAAGCTCTGCAGTTTCTGCGAATTTTATGTCAATTGATTTTGAGAGGCCGTTTTGTTGTGTGCTTATTGCTTCCACGCGGTATGTGCCAAATGGAAATGCAGTCGACACTTCTGGCCAGACAAACAATTCTGTCTGGAATCTCCCATTTTTGTCTGCAGTGATTTGAGTAAATGTAATAATTGTATCATCTGGGCTAAAAATACGGAGTATAATGTCTTCATTTGGAAGGCCTGTACCGTATACAAAGAGTGGCTTGACTTGAGTATAGATTAGACTGTCAGTTTGAAATTCTAGCTGTTCTGCAAATGCTAAAGAAAATCCAAAGACTAGAACAATTGCTGCAAGCAACATCTTCATATCAAGTATGAATGGTTGCCAATAGATATTGGTTATCATAGCATCCGCTAGGATTTGTTAAAATAAAAAAGAAAAAGGGATAGTTTGATTTTCTAGTCTTAGCTGACGTCTATTGTTACTTCGACAGGTGGGCTCAACGCTGTTGGATTGTCAACAGATTCCCAAACAAACACTGTTGCAGTGTATGTTCCGGCTGCTGTTGGAGTCCAAGACAATGCTGGGCTGAATGATTGACCTGCTGATAGTGAACCTGTAATCCATGCGAGTGAGACTGTGACTCCATCTTCATCCTGGATCTGTACCAAGTATGCAAATGGTTGCTCTCTGTCCTGGCCGTTGGTCAAATCGGCTGTGATTTGTACCTGTTGATCTACGGACACCTCATCTAAGGTGTTGCCGAAGGCATCAACTACTCTTGCGTTAGAAGCTGGTGCTCTCTCAAGAGGTGGTACTACAGTTCCGATGAACGCAGTGCCGGTAATATCGAGCTCATCTGCTGTTGTGTATGGATCAGGTAGTGTTTCGTCACGGTATTCTGCAGTGACTGTGTCACCTTCTGCGACTCTGAGTCTGTGACCGGATGAATCGTCGGTAGTTGTGAAGAACACAGTACCTTCGAAGATTCCAGTTGCCTCATTAGTCTCAGTTACAGTTAAGTCAATGCCGCCTGCGTCTGAATCAGACCAGACATCGACATTGAAGTTGTCTACTGCTTCTGGGTTTAGGTTCATATCTGGATCAATGACTCTGACTACGCCTGTACCGCTTGCTGGGTAGCTTGCCTCAAGCCATGAGACTTCGCCGATGTTCCATCTGATCAATGCTGATCCTACAACAGTTTCGTCCTCTGAGAATTCAAAGGAGACTGTCAGACCGTCATCGTCATCAGCACCTAAGAATCCGTCCGTTGGGCCGCTTCCGTCAGCGCTGTCCTCGTGAGTTGGGCCATCGTTGTCGCCATCACCGTCGGCATCGTGTGCAAATCCTGCAAGGATTACTTCACCTGTGAAGATGCCTGTGTCTGTGCCTGTTTCAACAAGCTTGTACCTGTTGATATCGTGACCTCTGGTAGCTACCTTGATTGGATCGGAGGTTGTTTCACCGATTTCATCGATTAGGTTGCTATCAAAGTTGTGATCAGGTGCGACAATTGTGATGTAGACTTTGTCAGTCCATGTGTATACTTTTTGGTCAAGCTCTACAGTTGCACCAAAGTTTGATGTAAAGATGGTCAAGTTGATGTCTTCATCTTCTTGGCCTACAAAGTCAGCACCAGATGGACCCCAGTCGGTGTACTCGAGTACGATCTCTTCGCCTCTTTCAAGTTTGTCACCTTCCAGTGTTTGTGGAATTTCGATGACTACTTGGAAGATACCAGTGCTGTCACCTGTCTCTCTCAAGTCAGATGGCTCTGGGTCGAATGCGGCTGCGTTGTCGCCTAGGTCACCCATGGTGACGGTAGCGGCATCAGAGTCCCATTCGATAAGGTCTAGATCATATGTTTCTGCCAAGTCGTTATCAAGGTCAAAGTCTGGCTCGATGAGAGTCAGGATCATGTCTGAGCCTATGATGTATACGGACTTGTCAGATTGAAGTGCACCGTTTCTTAGGTCAAATGTTGCCGAGTCTGTTACAGTGTTTACATCACCTGATGCATATGCTGGATAAGTTTATTCTACGGTGATGATATAACATTGTAGGATACAGTAGTCACCAGTAGTAGAGAGTTCGTCAAATCTGTCAGTTTCAGTTGTAGTTGTTGTTCCTGGACTTTTCAATGAATCCCACTCTATTGTTGTTGGGCATATTGTTGATGCAGGACCATCAGTGTATTCAATATCCAAGTCAAATTCGAAGATTCCGCTACTTGGAGCAGTTTCTACGATTGGACCTAGTTGTCTGATGTTGGAGTAGTCTGTATCGTCACCGTCAACATCGATTACACCGTTCTTTACTTTATCGCTACCAGCATAACCTAGGACTACGCTGTTTTGACCTCTTGATACAGTGATCTTAACAGGTCCGCGGTCTGTACCGGTAACGTTTTGTGCAATCTGGTCTTCACCACTTGCGGAGGTGTCAAAGTCTGGGTCATTCACTTGTACGTGAATTGTCAGAACTCCATCTCCGAGTGTTTCGTCGGTATCGACATCAGTACCACCTTGGTCGTTGATAGCAGTCAGGTGAAGTGGGAAGATTGATCTTCCTGCAGCGTCACTTGAAGTTGATGCTGCAAAGTCTTCGATGTCACCCCATGGAACTGGATATACAGTTCTGTCTAGGCTGACTGAACCAGTGTTGGCTCGAATACCTGCGCCATCGCCTACTTCAACGATTTGTCCAGATGCATCTCTAAAGTCGACATAGTTAACTTCCATATCCAGACCTTGTGTGTTCACAGGGCTTGACTGGAAACCAGTGGATAAGTTGCATACCTTTGATGGTACTTGGAAGTCACCAGTAAAGATACCACTTTCAACTGCGGTTTCAATTAGTGTGAAACCTGTGGCAGACAAGCTGATATCGATGCCACTAGCGGCAAGTGAATCGCCACATACATCGTTACCAGTAGTATTCTGCCATCTTGCATCGTCAAATGTGATATCCAATAATCGACCTAGTGCATCGCCGTTTGATAATATTGGAAGTCCTGCCTTACCAACTGTGTCATCTGCTGGATCTGTATCAGTAGTAACTACTGTAAAGATATCAATCAGATCAGAGTCGGTGTTGAGGTCTTGGTCTTCCAATGTAACTACAACTGTGTCTGCAATCTTGTACGTTGGCTTGTCAAATGATACTACACCAGAGTGGGTTGGAGCATCTTCTTGGTCTGCAACCTGAGTTGTCACACCATCTGCACCCAAGTCATTGTAGTTGACTCTTGGTGCTTCCTCATCATCTAGGTCTTGGTGCACAATAAACGTTGGGTCATCAGCAATTGTTGTGAGACCTGTGTATGTATCTGCATCAAGGATGTTGAGTTGGTTTAACATCACAAACTCTAGTGAACCTTCAAAGACTGATGTGTTATCACCTGTTTCTTCTGCTTCGATTCTTACGATTTGGTTGTTAACCCTGTCGGATTTTGTCAAACCATCGTTAAAGTAACCGAATGAGAAGAAGTCAACAGCGATTGGTGCCACTTCTTCGTTGGTGACACGTGTGAAGTTAAGCAAGAAGCCGATTTTGTCAGTAGAGTCCATTGAGAACACCTTCGCCAGAACTGCATCGTATGCTGTAGTACTGTTAAGAAGGATTAGATCCTGAGGATCTGTACCGTTTGCAATTGATAGCAAGGTAGTATCAGGATCTGCAAGTGGAGCATCTACGTTAATCTTGCCATTTGCTGTTGTGAGAATACCGTTAGTCTTTGTACTATTTATCAAATAGACATCGACGTCACCATTTTGAATCGAATCACTTATGCCTCTTAGGTCAATATTTAAGAGATTGAATCCATGGAGGCGTTTGGATGCGCTTGAACGTGTATCTGAAATTGATTTAAACAGTTCACCGGCAGTTGTTTCCAAGTCGATAATCAGCGTAGTTGTAGATACTGTTGCGTTTGTATCAAGAATAGCTCGTTCACTGAATTTTTGTACAGTGACGTCTGCTCCTGCTACAGCACCACTACCACCGCTGTTTGCAGCGCTGTAGTTAAATGCTACAATACCACTTGGTGTGAAACCTGTGAAGTTTCTGATGAACAATGCTTCCATTGCTGTAGAACCTTCCACTCCTGCCTCACCTAAGGTGAATGGATCACCTGTAGATAGTGCTGGGATAAGATCT
>JBBIVI010000026.1:0-670 GCA_037439825.1 Candidatus Nitrosotenuis sp.
CAAATAGGAATGGTATCAGTCTTGCCTGAATTTTACATCAAAAAGTTGAACATGAAGCCATTTAATGGGGTAAAGGAGACACTAGAATACGTTCTCAAACATCAGGGCGCAAGACAAAAGATCTCAATAGTGCCAGACGGTGCACGAATTCTACTTAGGCCAAACTGAAAACGGTAAGGGAGCACACAAAAACGCAACTGCAATCACTATGATGTAGATCAGTTTTCTGTTTTTTGACAACGGTGATACATCATCAAGTGGCCGCGCACTCATATTCCTCATGCTGAAAAGTAAAATAAAGATCGCCATCATTTCGTACCGCAACAAAAACAGTACACCTACGCTTGCATAGGTTGCAAATCTGTGGATCCTTTCACCAAAGATGGAGCGGGCCATGTGACCCCCGTCAAGCTGCCAAGCAGGAACCAAATTCAAAAACGTGATCAAAAACCCAAGCCATGCCGCAAAGAGGACTGGGGACATGAGTACCTCGACATCAGGGCCTGCCTTGCCAAAGTATGCCAACGCAAGTGTCATCAAAATGCTGTCATTTAGCTTTACCAAAGAACCTTCGAGCTGATCCGAAATCGTAGGCTCCAAAACCGGTGATGTATATGCGCCGTAAAACGACACAGCAATCGCAATTGCAAGGCCTGCAAATGGACCTGCT
>JBBIVI010000026.1:721-11334 GCA_037439825.1 Candidatus Nitrosotenuis sp.
TACAGTATGTCTCGATTTATGGTGAGCCCACGCGACTGGATCATGGCACCAAATGTAGGAAGGCCAATCACAGGAACTCCGGGAATAAAGTAAGGCCAGCTCGTACGTATTTTGTGAATCTTTGCGGCAATTAGGTGTCCTGCTTCATGCACGCCTAGTATGCCTACAAGGGAGAGTGTGTAGAGTGCTGCAAAGTCAAATGGGTCACCAATGTAAGTAACACTGTTTGCCCCAAGCGTTCTGTAGTAACCGTCAACAAATACAAAAGCAACAACTACTCCAAAGAGGATTCTCTGAATCCATGCTCTGGACAACCACTTCTTTTTTTGGCTCTCGGCAGGAAGTCTGTTTACTTGTATGAGGAGCGTTTCTTCGGACTTTCTCAAAAAGCAGACTAGATTTAGGTCCTCCAACCTTTGCGCAAGTGTGACAAATTTTTCCTTAAAGTCAGGATCCGAGATCTCAAACTCCATCTTCTCAAGTGAGATCATTATGTTTTTGACTGAAAAGACGGACGAAACAATAGATATTACGTCTTCTTGGGTTGGTTCACTCATCAAAATCTAAAGGCATCGTATACATTAATTGATTTGTACAATTTTCTATCCTGAATCTCAAACGCAGCCTATAGCATAGTAACAGCTGCAATCCTGACAGTACTTTAAATATCAATTATGCAAGAATCATGATCGATGCAGATAATCAACAGGCAACTGGGTGACTATATCATCAGAAGGTGCGAACCAGGAGATCTAATTCCTGTAATGGAGATAAATCTAAAGACGCTGCCTGAACACTACTCTGATTATTTTTACGAAAGTCTTCTTGCAGAACTTCCTGAAGCATTTTTGGTTGCGGAACACCAAGGAAAGCTGGTAGGCTATATCATGTGCAAAACAGAGTACGGCTTTTCAAACTTCAAAAAATTGGGATTTGTAAAAAAAGGACACGTCGTGTCAGTAGCTGTGCTTGAAGAGCACAGAAGGAAAGGCCTTGGCTCAGCAATAGTTGAAGAAGCAATCAAGGGGGTTAAAGAAAAAAGATGCGACGAACTATATCTGGAGGTAAGGTGCAGCAACAATGACGCAGTAAGACTGTATGAAAAACTCGGATTTTCTATAAAGCAAAGACTCAAGGCGTATTATCGAGACGGTGAAGACGCCTTTTTAATGGCAATAGAATTTACGTACTGATTATCTGCCTGCTCCGGCCATTATGGCAGTCATTGTTTTAACCCATGACTCTTTTATGGTGTTATCTTGACGGTTGGTCAACCTCATCATTGCAAGACCGTCATACAAGGCAATCATGCCTTTTGCAAGCATCTTCAAATCAATATCGTCTCTGAAAAAACCTCCCTCCTTTTTCATCTGCTTTAGGAAGTCAGTGACAAGATTCTCCAACTCGTGCCTTTGCTGAATGAGAACTTGTCTGAGCTTTTGATTTCGCATTGACTGTGCTACACCTTCAAGCCAAGAACGCTCAGTCTCCTTTTGTCTTAGTATCATATCGTCATAGAACTTGCCAAGGTCTGAAAGAATCTTTGATTTTTCCTTGAAGAGGCCTTGACGTACCTCAACCAAAGTCTGCCTACTCTGCTTGCACATGTGGATGAAAAGATCCTCCTTGCTTTGAAAATAAAGATAAAGCGTACCCTTGCTTACGTCTGCAGTTCTTGCAATATCGTCCATCTTTGTTTGATTATAACCAAACTTTGAAAAATTTTTGAGTGCGGCCTCGTAGATCTGATGCTTGATCTTCTCTTTGTGTTCTTGAGAAACCTTTGGCATCACTATCGACCCAATTCATTCTTCATTGTTTTGTCTTTTCAAGCTTTACTACTATGGTGTCGCTCAGCTTGTTGAAGAGTCTTTGTCTTTTCTTTCTTGATACCGCGAGACCGACAACAAAATCAACTGGCAACAAGAATACCTTGCCAAAACTGTTAAGAAGACTTTCCTTTAGGCTGATTTTGGAGCCGTAAATGTTTGCCGTCTTGATGTTCATCAAACGTTTTCCAATGGTTTGACCACTTTTGTACTCCATTACAACATAATATGTAAAGAGGACCAGTGTTGGAATTGACCAGTGAGGATCCGCCTGCATGTACGATCTTGATAAATACAAAGGCACGCCGACGGTAACTGATACCAGACCACAATCGATGGCTCCTGCAATCAGTCTGTCAAGCCAAGATGCCATTTGTATATCCTGATTTTCTGCTATCGTCTAGTCACCTCTCACCAATCGTGGTTACAATCAATGCATTTTCCTTCTGTGATACCAACACCTAAGGAAATGAATACCTCAAGTGAACCACATGCAGGACATGCAAACCCAAAGTGGGGATACTTTGGTCCATAGACTCTCAAAACGTCTGGCTTCTTGTAGGTTTGATGGTTCATCCAAATCTCGGATGTGTGGGTCACTTGAGTGTTCATCAGCAAGTATTATTAGGCTGCATTATAAAAATATAACTGACTGACTGGTCAGTTTTGGTTAAATTCAATTTTAATCAAAGGTTATAATCACAGCAATCTTTTGTAAGATATGAAAAACACACAACAAAACAAGCGCAGAAAGATTACCCTCATTGCCGCAGCAATAGGAATTATTGTGGCAGGAGTAACAAGCGCATATTTTGTTCCAGCTCAGAGCACCCTGACTATAATTCCGATGACGCCAGAAGAGCAGGAAAGAAACGAGGCACTGGGAATTGCACAAAAATACATTGTGACCAGCCCGACATTTGCCTTTGACGGAGACATCAACACCATAGATACAATATACAGTGGAACAACAAAATCTATTCCGCCTCAGCACATGTTCAAAATAACATTCAACTCTGCACACGGTGGTTTTGGAAACGGGGAAGGACAGATCTTGACCCAAGCAATTACTCCACACACAATGGAGATAATCGTCTCAGAAGGTACAGTGATATCTGCAGTAACCGACGGCGTATGGGATGAACTGAACAACCAGTACGTACTCAAGGCACCAAAGGCACCAGCAGACGCGACATACAACTTTGTTGTATTTATTGAGGCACTCAACACACAGGGAGCAACAGTAGAACCAGTCGAAGACCTAGAAGACTCTGTTTTCTGTGCCGACAAAGGTGATCTCAGCAAACGGCCAACAAGTCCAAGTCTTTGAGTTTGAAAGTGAGTATGAAGCGCAGGCTGCAAGCTTGACTGTGTCAGAAGATGGAACAGAGATAGGAACCAGCATAATCCGCTGGATATCTGAGCCTCACTTTTACACAAAAGGTAAAATAATTGTGCTGTATGTTGGTGAAAACCAGCAAACACAAGACCTACTAGAATCCTTGCTTGGCAAGCAATTTGCCGGCATGTGATTTTTTTATTCTTGATCCAGCCAAAATAATGCGTGATTGCATGGTGTGTGAATACAAGATTGATATTACTCTGCACGACGCTTTAGCTTTATGACAAGGCGAAAAATAACTGGAATCCTAATATTTTGTTCATGTATAGTTGGATTTTTCGTATATGCCTATTTGCTTATGCTTTCTGAGTGGAGTCCAATAGTTTTACAACTCTCAGTTCTTATGATTGCAGGAGGACTATTGGGCGTAATATCTTGGATTGGGTACATGATGGCAACAACCAAGTCATCACCTTCATCGATTCTGCCTGATGACAAATAGTTATTTTGTGATACGAACATCTACAACAGTCTGATAATATCTTGGGCCAACGGCTCGAACCATTCTTCCACCTAAAATCTCTGATTTGACTGGGCTGACTTGGAGGTAGTGCTGTTTTGAAATCTCTACTGCGTCTTGGCGTTTGTCTGCGTGCTGGTGAGAATAATAATGAATTATGCCGCCGCTCTTGGTTGCAGAAATGGCAGAATTTAGGAACTCATCCGATCTCTCAGGCAAAAGCATCAGCGTCCTGTCTCCTTTGTTCTGAAGTTGTTCCTTTATGACCTGAGCCGCATCTCCATTAATTGAGATTACAGTGCCTGCAAGCTTTTTGTTTAGCTTGATGTTTTGCTCACAGAGCTTGGAGGCATATGGATTTAGGTCAATGTTGTAGACTGTGCATTTTTTCTTTTTTGCTGCAATAATTGAGAACATACCTATTCCGCCAAACATGTTGATCACAGTCTCCCCATCTACGATTAGGTCTGCAATCCTGTTTCGCTCAGTTGATAGTCTTGGAGAAAAAAATGCCTTTTCCACATCTACTTTGAAGCGGCATCCAAACTCGCGGTATTCTGTCTCTGTGTTGTCTTCGCCTGCTATTACCTCCAAATTTCTTGTCCTAAAATCGCCTTCTACATCCGAAGCTTGGTAAAACACAGAACGCGCAGAATGTACCTTTTGCAAAAGGGCTTCTCCGATTATCTTTTTTTTCGAAAGCAGCGAGTCTGGAATCCTGATTATTATGATGTCGCCTATCTGGTCGAATGCAGAATAAAGCTCGGAGGCTTCCTGTGCGGTGAGTACTCCCTCCAGTGCTTTTTTTAACATGCGAGTCAATTCTATCTCTTTTGATACGGCATTCTACTGTTTGTAGTAAAAATGCCCTGAGTCTTTTTGCTGCTTGTCAAGTCTGCTCCCAAGTTTGTTTACGCGGGGGCGCAGAGTCTGCTCATCTCGCCTAAATGTGATCTCAAGTGATCCCAAAAATCTGTTCATTGCCTCTGACTTTGTTAGAGGAGAACTCGCATGTCCTTCAAGACCTGATATTCCTTCAAAGATTACCATCGTATCAGATATCAGGTCCATGAGCTGGATGTCGTGGTCTATAATTATGGCGGATTTGGCGTAAGAGCGCACAAACCTCTGAATGAATTTGGCAATCGCTATTCTGTCCTCAACATCCAAAAAGGCTGACGGCTCATCTAGTGCGTACACGTCTGCCTTTTTGAGCAGACACGTTGCCACCGCAACCTTTTGCAGCTCACCTCCAGACAGGTTCTTGATTATTTTGTTGTAGAGTTTTTTTATTTTTAGCGGCTCGATTATCTGTTCTTCTTCAACACTTCCGATGATTGGGCTTTCGTTTGCCTTGTCAAGTACCGATACTACCTCTACATCAAAGTCGTTTGGAATGTACTGTGGCTTGTATGATATAGTAACTGACTTGTCAACATTTCCCTCGTCTGGTTTTTCAACACCTGCAATCATCTTCATCATGGTTGTTTTTCCAAGTGCGTTTGCACCCATTATGCCAAGCACCTCGCCCTTTCTTACTTGCCCCGGCTCAATTGAGACAGAAAATGCAGGATAGTTTCTTTTCAGCGCAGGATATGAGATTACAACCTCACCCTTTTCAAAATCATCTTGGGATGTAGATACGTCAAAGCTGAATTTCTTGTCTCTGAATCTGACATTTTCTGCTGGCAGATAGCCATCCAAGAATACATTGATTCCTACTTTGGTGGAAAGAACGCTTGAGACTATGCCGTAGGCCCCAGGCTCCCCATACAATATCTCAATATAATCTGACAAAAAGTCAAGCAAGGTCAGGTCATGTTCTACTACCATGACACTCTTTCCAACACCTGCCAAGCTGTGGATTACCTTTGCGACTCCTCTTCTCTGAAATACGTCATTGTAGGACGACGGCTCGTCAAAAAAGTAAAAATCTGCTTCTCTTGCAGCAGCGGTTGCCACCGCAAGCCTTTGCAGTTCGCCACCTGACAGTTCCTTTACATGATGTTCTACAGAGTTTTCAAGTCCTAGTTGTTTTATCAATTCAGAGCCGACACCACGCTGATCGTATCTGTCTATTAGCTCCTTTCCGGTTCCATCAAATATCTGAGAGACATTGTAGACCTGTTGTGGCTTAATTGAAGCCTTGATGTCTTGGTTCTTTATCTTCTCAAAATGCTCTTTGAGCTCAGTTCCTGAAAAAAATTTCAAGATCTGATCCCAGTCTGGAGGATTTTCATAATTACCAAGATTTGGTTTGAGGTTTCCAGACAGGATGCTGACTACGGTGCTTTTTCCCATACCGTTTCTGCCAAGAAGGCCAACAACTTCGCCTTTCTTTGGGGTTGGAAGTTTGTACAGTCTAAATGAATTCATACCATATTGGTGGATTTTGTCAGTTGCAAGCTCTGTTGCTAAATTCACTATCGTGATTGCTTCAAAAGGGCACACCTTGACACAGATACCACACCCATTGCAGATGTTTTCATCGATTTGCGCTTTTTTTATCTCCTCGTTTAATATGATGCAGTCTGCGCCGGACTTGTTTACTGGACAGTACTTTATGCATTCTAGGCCGCATTTTTTTGGCTGGCATAACTCCTTATCCAAAACCGCTACTCGGTGCGTCATGAACTACCTTTGATTTGGTCAATTTATAATCTCTTAAGGGGTTGGTCGTAATCTTAATACAGAACAATTATCGAAATCACATCAAGCCGGCCATAGCGTTGGGGCGCGACCCAGTCTCTTTCCGAACCTGGAAGTCAAACCCAATGTCGCTACTGTGCTACTAAGGTGCGAGAGCCCTTGGGAAGCAGTAGTGCTGGCATCTTTTAGTTTCTCCTAGTTCGATAAACATGATTTAAAACACACAGTTCTTTTCAAGAATCATGCCAAAATGCACCGTCTGCGGACAAGATCTAGAAAACGACATTAGGTTTCTAAACCACATGATGGAAAAACACGGATTCAGAAATCCAAATGTCGGCACACCGGACAGAAACTCAAGAGGGTACTAGATTAAATAGCACAACTACAAACAAAAGATCATGTCAAGCATGAAATGCGTTTCCTGCGGCAAGAGCTTCTTTTCTCCAATGGGTTACAACAAATGTAATTCGTGCCTCAAAAAAGAAGGTGGAGAGATGGGTCATATCGGCCATGGCTCATGCGGTTGCGGCGGACATCACCACTAGATTACTTTACAAAAATAACTGGGCAAGTCGCCTTTTGCAAAATATCTATTGCAACGCTTCCAACTAGATATTTTTTTGAACCTTGACGTGAACGTGTACCCATAACAATGAGGTTGACTTTGTACTGACTGCAAAACGCCACGATGGAATCAGAGACGCTCCTTGAGACTATGATGTCAGAGTATAAAGTAACTTTGAATTTTTTTGCGATATCTTTCATTATTTTAAAGAGATGATTGATCTCGGTGACGCGTTGTCGTTCTAGAGTTTTTTGGTGACTAGTTATCTCCAGAAACGAGCTTGACAAGATCTCGCTGTGCATCACAGTCAAGATCGAAAGTCTTGCTTGGTATTTTTTTGCTAAATCGAGTGCGAACTCAAATGCATGGTATGCAATATCTGACTCATCAAATGGCACCAAGATATGCTTGATGAGGGACGGTGAAACCTCTTTACATTCGTCTATTTGTGGGCATATTATCTGTGTATCAGCTAACACACATAGTATAGAATCTTCTTGTTCTTATGCTGGAGTTTGTTCGTTTTTGATAAAACCTCACAAATTAGGCCTTGTCCTTTGTTTTATCTTCTATGATTTTGAATTTTGAAAGCTGTTTGTATGCCAAAAATACGATAAACGCAATTATCAGAAAATCAATCACATTTGCAATCAAATTTCCATAAGAAAAGGTAGAACCTCCAACAGAAAATGTCATGGTCTTCAAATCGTCGGTTTGTGGGGTAAGCAGGCCTATTAGGGGAGTTATGATGTCATTTACAAAAGCAGTCACCAATTTTGAAGCAGCCTGACCTATGACGAATGCGATGGCAAGACCAATCACGCCAAACTTTTGCAAAAAGTCGACAAATTCTTGAATCAATCCTTTCTTTTGTGGCTGTTCTGACACAAAGAGCAATACGCTGTATAATATTTGCAGTACCATGGAACAAGAGTTTAGATCTTTTAGCTAAATAGATCTTAGGTTCTGATTGGAATCTTTTTGCTGTTTGAAAGCAGACTTGCCGACCTAAGAAAGACCGCTTTTGCAGTTTTGCATTCCATTTGGCATGATTCTGTGTCGTCGACTGTAATCTTTTGACCCTTTGCACTAATTATTGCAGAAAATAGCGGAAACAGGGCGGCGCGACCTCCGTATGCAGTCTTACCATCAATAAACCAAAACATCTCAAGTGCGCTGGAATCGAGAAATTGTGAGCGAATTTTTTCGCCAAGATCTGTATAGTGGCCAACAAGGTGCAGCCTGCCCCTTGCGAGGAAATTGACAACTATGGCAAATTTGATGCAAAGATAGCACTTGTTGTCGTAGAGTACAAGCGGGACCATGTTTTGAAGATCCATGACATTATTTGCCGTGATCTAGATTAAAATTTAGGGGTAAGAAGCAAGCATGCCGTTACACAAAACCAAATTTTTAGAAATAGCTTTTTATTGATTTGTACGGAGGTCTCCATCATGAGCTGGAATGCTTGCCAGTTAATTTTGAAGTTTGGTTAGATATGGGCCTCAATTACTATCAGATTAAAAAAAATGTCAGAAAAGCTCGCAAGCTTGTGATTCGCGCTACGTCAAATGCAGGATCTGGACACCCAGGCGGATCATTTTCGATGGCAGAGATAATGGGATGCCTCTTCTTCAAATATCTAAAATATGATCCAAAAAACCCTACCTGGGAGGAAAGAGACAAACTCGTGCTTTCAAAGGGTCATGCTTCACCAGGCCTGTTTTCAAACATGGCAGTGGCAGGATATTTTGATACGGCCCAACTTGATACACTGCGCCAACTGGGCAGCAAACTTCAAGGCCATCCGGATCTCAAGTGTCCAGGGGTTGAGTTCTGCGGCGGTTCGCTTGGAATAGGACTCTCGTTTTCCATTGGTTCTGCGCTTGCAGCACGTCTTGATGGAAAACCAACTAGGATCTTTACTGTGCTTGGAGATGGCGAGACGGACGAAGGACAAGTCTGGGAAGCAGCAATGACTGCTGCCAAATACAAAGTTGACAACCTTACTGCAATTCTAGATAGGAACTTCATCCAACAAGATTCATACACAGAAAAGGTGATGCCCCTTGATGAGGAACTTACGGGTGACGACTTTTCTGAGATGTGGAAGGATGCAAGTCGGTGGAAGGTCGGAGACAAATGGCGTTCTTTTGGATGGAATGTAATCGACATTGACGGGCACAGAATAGAGCAGATTGACTGGGCTCTCAAAAAAGCAATTCAGACAAAAGGCATTCCGTCCATCATAGTTGCAAGAACAATAAAAGGAAAAGGAGTCGAGCACATGGAAGACAACCCCAAGTGGCACGGACAGGCCCCAAAAAAAGAATTTGTCCCACTAATCAACATGGAAATTGATGCACAAGCAATGATTGCACCATCAATCATTGCAGGAGATATGACAAATTTGGAAAACGAGGTAAAAAGGTGCGTCAACGGGCGTGCAGACTATATTCATCTAGATGTAATGGACGGGCAGTTTGTCCCAAACAAAACCTTTGATCACACCAAAATAAAGGAACTGAGGCCGCTTACGGTAATTCCATTTGATGCCCATTTGATGATAAACGAGCCGGTAAAACATGTAAGGGACTACGTAGATGCAGGTTCTGATATTATTACGGTTCACGCCGAAGTGTGCGATGCTTCTAGCTTTGGCGAAATACACGATGTTTTAAAAGCAGCCCAAGTCGGGGTGGGCCTTGCAATAAACCCAGATACCGAATTACCAGAATGGTTTATACCGTTTATTCCAAAACTTGATCAACTCATTGTAATGTCGGTTGTTCCAGGAAAATCCGGCCAAAAATACATCGAGTCAACGCATGAAAAAACACAACGTCTAGTCAAGACGCTTTCAGAACACAACTTTGATGGTTACATCGAAGCAGACGGCGGTGTAACACTTGACAACATTGAATCGTGTTTTGTCGACGGTGCGCGCGCATTCGTTGGAGGCTCTGCAATAATTGGACAACAGGATGTGCGCGGAGTAATTCGTGAATTTAGGAACAAAATCGCCTATGCACGGCGCAAGATGCTAATCCAAAAAGCACACGAGCTTGGGGGAAAGGAACTTGTGGCAAAATGGATAGAACTTCACGCAGTTGGTAACAAAAAGAATCAGCTTAGCTTGATTGCAAAGGAGCTTGGTTACGTATGAGCATACAGCTTGGCGACATGAGGACGGCGTATGGAAAGGCGCTACTTGAAATAGGATCCGAAAACCCAAACGTCGTAGTTTTAGGTGCAGATACTACAGACTCGCTCAAGACTGCGGATTTTGGAAAAAAATTTCCAAACAGGTTTTTCAATGTGGGCATAGCTGAGGCAAATCTTGTCTCGGTTGCAGCAGGCCTTGCTATTTCCGGAAAAGTAGCGTTTGCAAGCACATACGCGATATTTCTACCTGGACGTTGCGTTGATCAGATACGAAACGCAATAGCATATCCGTCACCTGGGGACAAAAAAGGGCTTAATGTAAAGCTGGTTGTATCTCACGGTGGAATCTCCGTTGGTGCAGACGGCGGATCTCACCAACAAATAGAAGATATTGCAATCATGAGGGCAATTCCGCACATGTCTGTTTTAGTTCCAGCTGACTCGATTGCGGTCTCAAAGCTTACGTGGATCATTTCACAAAAGTATGGTCCATACTATATGAGGATGGCAAGATCCGTAACACCAATCGTGCATTCTGAG
>JBBIVI010000027.1:0-5438 GCA_037439825.1 Candidatus Nitrosotenuis sp.
TTGGAAGAATTTAGAGAGCGTGCAACATCATTGTTGCAACCTTCCACATCACATTTAGCTCCTTTTGAGACTAAACCCATACTGGTATGTTCATTTAATGCTATTTATAGTTGCAAAATCATCTACCACATACTTATTCAGATTCAAAATGAACCAAGATGTTTGTTCAGAATAAACTAACTGGGAAATAAGATTTGGATCTTAATGAAAATAAACATGGCAACACATAGCCAATATGCCGCTATTTCTAAAAATAATGATGCAATAGACAATATAAAAAATGTGAATGTAATTGGAATACAAAAAGAAAGCAGCATTTACGATGTAATGCTTAGTTTAGTTACAAACAAGATCAGCAAGATCTTTGTTTTTGATAAAAACAAACCCGTTGGGATTATCACGGATAAAGACATCATACGATTTTTATTCATAGATAAAAGTGGCAGAGACATCCATGATATCTCTGCACAAGAAGTAATGAACAACATTTGTTTTACTGTGGGCAGTCTTACCTCTCAACAAGCAGCACAAATGATGCTTATCAATAAAATAAGCACTTTGGGAATAGGCTCAAGTGAACAACTCGATGGCATTGTAACAAAAACAGATTTGATACAGCGCTATGTAGATCACGGATCAGATGAATTGAAGGTTTCTGATTATATGACAATTAGTTATTTTTCTGCGTCTGCAAATGACAAATTACATCAGATCATCAAGATGCTTGTAACTTGTGACATATCGCGTGTAGTGATAACTGATAATAGTTCATTCCCAATCGGAGTTATCACCAATGGAGATATCTTTAGAGCAACAATGGAGACAGACAAAATGAATATTGTTCAGGTAACTAAAAGCAACTATGTTGAAGAGGACGGATTGTGGTCAGAAACGGGTTTCGTTGGCTCAAAATTAGCTGGCGAAGTAATGACGGAGGATATTATCGCTGTAAATCCAAGCATGAGTATGAAAACTGCGGCAAAAATACTCCTAAACAAGAAAATAGATAGTCTGGGCATAAACAACGATGATAAAAATTTGGTTGGCCTCCTTAACAAGACAAACGTACTATATGCCATGGCAAAAATCAGAGGTAATTAGTAATGATTGACTATGAACCATCGTTTTTGATTGTAGATGATTCTCATTTTACAAGAAAAGCCATACGCAATATAGTTGAGACAAACAGACTTGCTACAAAAATTTACGAGGCAGGCGATGGGGTCGAGGCAGTAATCAAGTACAAAGAACATAGACCTACGCTTGTAACAATGGATGTGTTGATGCCAAAGGCAGATGGCATACAAGCATTACGCGCAATAAAAAGATTAGATCCGAATGCCAAAGTAATCATGGTATCATCTACTGGTAAAAGCTTTATAGTTCAAGATGCAATGAAAGCTGGAGCAATAGATTACATTTTAAAACCATTTGATCCGGCGCAAATGGCCATCACGCTGAGCAAACATGGAAGAATCTAGCAAATCATTTTGTATCTTTGGTTTCTGAATCCAGACTTAGAATTTGTTTTTCAAAAATCTTTTGAAGTCTTTTCAGTTCATCTACCCGTAGTTTTTGTTTGTCTAGGTGGGTATTAACTTGTTTTATGTATTGACTTGTTTCTTCTGCAGAGTTGCAAAGATCGTGTATTTTCTCATTTAGTATGTCATTTGGATCAGATACACCTTCAGCACCTATGTCCTTAAGATAAATAATTCGTTTAGGATTTAGCGAATCTTCAAATTCGGGGATTTTCGGGCCTGTTTCAGTTACGTGCCTTCGTTCATCCTCGTAACGAGTCATTCTCTTAAAATGTTCTTTGGTCTTACGATCCAGATATCTTCTAGGCAATCTGATTTCCATTCAAGTGCATAGTATACTAATCCTAGTTTGTAAAATACACACAAACAATTTTTCTGATTTCATACGTTTGTTGCGATACCTACAATATCAATCGTTTATAAATAGAGAATTTTGCAACAAAAACATGTTTGGAGCAAAGAAAGCAAGCTCTGCACAGATGTAAAAACGACAAGAAACCGACAAGACAAAAGAACAAGGCGCTAAAAAAGACAAAAAGGACAAGAAACAAGAAAAATCAGAAAAAAAGGCCGAAATCACTGTAATAGTAAATGAAGATCAAGCACTCAAGTTAATTAAATCAAACAACTATCTTACCGCACAAGAACTAGCAAGACAGACTGGCGTGAAAATCTCTGCAGCAAACGCATGCCTCGTTAGCTTACTAAAAAAAGGAACGTTGAAACGAATTGGTGGTTTTAGCGGACATTGGATTTATCAGCAAGTCGGTTGATGAATTACAATAATATCTCCTGGTTTTACATCTTTTAACGAATCAACGTTTTCAAGTATTTTCCCAATTGGTGTCATTGGTTTTGTTGTTACTATGTCTGAGACAAAAAAACAGATGCTGCCACCAGCCGGAGAAAATGCGATATCGCCTTTTTTGAATTCTTTTCGCTGTCTCTCAATTCCGGAGCTTATCATAGTTTCAAAATACACTATGTTTTGGCCAAGAAAATGTGCGTTTCCTTCAAGTGGTAACGAACGCAGTATTGAGCCAACCGTCTTTGGGGAGAGATGACGCTTTAGCTCGCACACAAGTTTTGATTTGCTCTTTACTTCGATTACAAGGTGCGAACTGGATACTGAACCGGCGCTCATCCTACAGGGTTTGGCGTATGAATATATAACCGTATTAAATCAGTTTTCTCACTTGTCGGATCCTGAAGAAGCTGAGGTTGAGGTTACTGAAGAGATTGAAGAAGAGCCAGAATTTGTTAGGCCTGCAGCTTCAGAAGAGATCAGCGAAGATACCACAATGGAAGATGCAATAAACGCATACAAAAAAATCTTTGAAACAAAAGAACTTACTGAAGAAGAACGCGCCGAACTTGACAAAAAAATCAAGGAGATGGAACAACGCGAGATAATTGATGTAGATCCAGTTCATGAAGTAGTAGAGATCCCACTTGCAGGAAAAGGTAAGATCGCCATAGGACCACCAACACTTACAAGGTTCGAAAAAGCAAGAATTTTGGGTGCTCGTGCATTACAACTTTCTCAGGGAGCTCCACCATTTATCGAAATTCCACAAACAGCAAGAACATCACTAGATATCGCATTAAAAGAGCTCGACGACAGAGCAATACCAATTGTAATTAGACGGAGATTGCCAAATGGTGATTACCAAAACATCCCAATTGATTACTTTAACTAATGGATAAATCATCGATAAAACTTAAAAGAACTGTGATTTTGGAAAAAGTGCAATGATTAGTATGGGGGAGGCAAATAATCAGATCATTTCAGATCAACCATACAACTATTATGTAAGAAATGAACCAATAATGCAGTCAGCACTTGATGTATTTACATTGATTAATAAACACAACAAAGTGGTATTGTTTGCAAAAGGTAACTCTATTCCAAATGCAGTTGCAATCGCCAACATCATAGTTGAAAAGATGCTTCATGGAGCGTGTAAGATTCAGAACATAATTCTTGATTCTGAAAACGCCAATGTGTTTGGCAAAAGAATGTTGTCCACTATTGAAATTTCAATAATGAAGAATTAGTATACGCTACCTGGGCCCTTTAGAAGCATGTTTTCACATTCTTTGCATATTGCTTCATCAATGTTTGTCTCCAAATTGTGATGAATCTCACAAATCAAAAGGCTCGATTTTATGTAGTTACACAGGCTGATGAATTTTGCAAGACTGGATGGTGTGTAGGCCATATCCGATGCAAGTCTGTCACTTAGCTCTTTTAGCATTTCAGATACTTGTTCATCAGCTACAAGTTTTTGGATTAATTTTGGATCACCACGGGTGCCACGAATGTAATTACTAATTGCGGCCTGGGTGACACCAAGCATCTTTGATATTTCGTCCTCTCTGATTTTGTGCTCTTCTGCCAATTTTTTGGCCAAAATTGCACGCAATGCTGGGATGAGAGTTTTTGATTCAATTTCTGCAGGTAGTAGCAATATGCAAAATCGGCTTACAATATATTTAAAGTTAACAATGTATACGTTGAAATCAAAAACATCAAAGTTATTTTATACAAAATAGCTGAAGCTAATTTGAATTCATTAAAACTTTATTTGAATTTTAGTTACATCAAAGCGATGCAAGAAATCCTTGAGCAGACGTACGATGTCCTAAAACAAGCAGTATTGAAATGTACGGCAGAGCACATCTCATTATCTGGGGGATTAGACAGTACTATTATTGCGTATTTCTTAAAAGAAAGAAAACTCGAGGCTGTTTCAATCATTTCAAACGATTTTTTGGCATCGGATCTTACATACTGCCAGCTTGTTGCACAAAGATTTGACATACCTTTGTCGATCAAACTGTGTAACATGGTGGAAATTCACAACGGCATTGAAAACACGATAAAGATACTAGGTAATTTTAACGACATAGAGATAAGAAATAATGTAGTAGCATATCTTGCATTATCTGAGATAAAGAAAGCAGGATACAACAAGATCATCACAGGAGATGGAGCAGATGAGATCTTTGGTGGGTATAATTTTCTATTAAATAAAAACAAAGAAGCCTTGGAACTCGATCTTAACAGGCTTACAAAAATAATGCATTTTCCCTCACACAAGATTGGGCAAGCACTTGGAGTTGAAGTAGAATCGCCATTTTGCGACAGCAAGGTCATAAAGTTTGCCAAGTCGATTCCAACGGAGCTCAAGGTGCATGAGGAAAATGGTAAGAAATTCGGCAAATGGATCTTAAGAAAGGCATTTGAAGACAAAATCCCAAAATCCATTACTTGGAGACAAAAATCCCCTATGCAAGATGGTGCTGGGACTCAGGGTTTGACGGAGTTCTTCGAGTTGGCAATACCGGATGTAGTGTTTTCTGAAAAAATAAAGAAGATTAAAGAAAAAGACGACGTCACAATAAGAACAAAAGAATCGCTGCATTACTACGAAGTATATAGAAAGCATTACGATTTGCAGACATCTAGTCAATCAGAGAGATGTCCTGATTGCCACCATAAAATTGTGAAAAACTCTAGATTTTGCAGAATGTGTGGCAAGTTTCCGCTTTAGGTCTTTTTTGCCCATTTTTTCGGCTTTTTCTTAAAGATGCGCCTGCAACCGTTGCAGCAAAAAAAGTATTTTTTGTTTTCATAATCGCAAATGGTATAAGTAGCCCGCACATTTTTCGTATTTATACATAATGTAAAAATTACAGCACTTGAATCATTGTTGTTTTTAACTCATCTATTGTTTTTGCAATCATGATTTTAGGCCGTAGTTTTGCACCATCGACAAGGCCTTTTGTGAACCTCATAGCCTGTTGCTTTATGCTTACGAATTTGATCTTATAGTATGCTGCGTATTCTAGATATCTGCAAAAGATATCGATTTTGTAATTTGGTGG
The DNA here is from genome assembly GCA_037439825.1 of Candidatus Nitrosotenuis sp. GTDB lineage: Archaea > Thermoproteota > Nitrososphaeria > Nitrososphaerales > Nitrosopumilaceae > Nitrosotenuis. The sequence goes on from JBBIVI010000027.1 coordinate 5,433, forward strand.
ACAGTG
>JBBIVI010000027.1:5454-11255 GCA_037439825.1 Candidatus Nitrosotenuis sp.
TTTGAACAAAAATGGGTTTCCCATTGCACCACGTCCAATCATGACGTAATCACATCCAGTTTGATCAAACATTTGTTTTGCAAGCTCGGGTGTTGTGACGTCACCATTTCCTACCACTGGAATATTCACAATTTCTTTTAGTTCCTTGATCAAGTTCCAGTCAGATTTGCCAGAGTATCCTTGTTTTACTGTCCTTGGATGCAAAGTTATCATCTGGATTCCTTCTTCTTGTGCAATTTTTGCAATGTTTTTAAACAATAGTTGGTTTTCCACTCCAGCACGCATTTTAAGTGTGACTGGTTTTTGCACACTTGATACTAACGTACGAAATATCTTTCTTGTCAGGTCTTCGTTTTGAAGTAAGGCGCCTCCTGCCATTTGTTGTGTTATGTGTGGTGCAGGACACCCCATATTGTAATCTATCAAGTCAAAATGTGGTTCAACGATTTTTGCTGCTTTTTGTAGTGCGTCAAGGTTTGAGCCAAACAATTGAATTGCAATAGGTCTTTCTTTTTGTGAAAATTCAATAAAATCGCTTATTTGCTTATTTTGAGAGTGTAGTTGTCTTTCCTTTGCAATTATTGCGTGGATGCTGGTCAGCTCCGTTACAACAAGGCCTGCGCCCATTTCTTTGCACAATAAGCGTAAGGCAGCGTCGCTGACACCTGCCATCGGTGCCAAAAATGCACGATTGGAGAATTTTGGCAAGGTGGTCATATTCGGTTCAAAATTTTTTTACTATATAAAACGATGCAGGATTATTTGTTCAGCTTAAACATACTATAGATGATAGTGGTTTGATTGCATACAAATTCATTGTATTGTAAAAATCGTAGGGCAATGACATTCTGGTATAACACGGCACTAGTGACATTTGCAGCAGTTGCACTTGGAATTACTTGGACCATAATGAGTTCCGGTTTTTCGTCAAGCGAAGTGGTAAAGGATGTTGCAGAAAGTGCTGTGAGACATTCAGCAAACGGATTGCAAATAGTAGGCAAGATGACAGGCCTTGCAAACGTAGAAGATGATCAAGTTACAGTGACTTCGACTCCAATCACTGCAACTACAAATGGAGATGTAAATATGGCACTAGAAAATACCAAAATCACCTATACGATAATCAAAGACGGAATCTACAAAATAACTTATGATAACATCTATGTTGGCATGTTAAAGGATGAATCACACAACTCGTTAAGATCTGCATTGGTTGCTGCAAAAAAAGCAGGCCTGATTCAAACCAATCCATTGGTAGACAGTGAAAAGCCAGATAGCACATCGGCCTTTATCTACTGGATAATAAATCAGGACTCAGATGGCCGTGTGCAAAATAACGAGATAGCTAGCATAGTAGTAGTATATGCCAACAAAGACAGACCATCAACTGGTGAGTATATCACGATTGAGGTTTTAGAGGAAAGAGGTACGCTTTTGTATGTTGAAAGGAACGTGCCAAATGTCTCAAGCTCGATTCTTGATTTCGGTGGAAAGGTAAAGACCTAAGTAGAGACCAGTTTTTTTACCAAGGCATCAAACTCGTCTTTTTTCATTGATGGAATCTTCATAATTTGCAGATTCTCGTCAACGTGTTCTGGTGATTTTTGCCCAACTAGTGGAGCCAAAACGCCTGGTGTAGAACGGATGAACTGCAAGCATTGAAGCGATGGTTTTAGATTTCCAAAGATTGGCAAAACTCCTGGTGCAAGCAATCGTCCCTGCATTAACGGCACACTCGTAAAAACACCGATTCCATAGCTTTGTGCAGCATCAAGAATCGAGCTTATCACATCACCAACTGGTTGGTTTTTTAGCATTAATGCTTGATCATAGTAAAAATTGTATGGAAGTTGAATGAATCTAAATCCATGATCATCACCACCTGCTTGTTTTGCTAGCTGAATTACATCGTAAAGTGAAAGATATTGCGGGTTTTCCTGGGTTACCCTGAAACATTCCCATGTTGCCATGCCATAGTATCTGATTTTGCCTTGCTTTCTTTTTTGTTCGTAAAGCTCAAAGACATTTTTGAGATTTTTGATAAATTGATCTTTTGAGATATCTTGGATTTGGCCTTCAACTGCGTTGTGCAGGTACATGAGATCTACACATTCCAATCCTAGATTTCTGAGGCTTCGTTCAAGCTGATCTTCTAGATATTTTACAGTCATGCAGTTGTACCCAGAAGAGATATCGCCTTGTCCAAGAACCCCAGTTTTTGTATACTCACGTTGGACGTAATTCCAAAAATCTTCTTTTATGTCTGCGTCGTTTGTAAGGTAGCCATTTTTTGTGCTAATGAAGACATTTTGACGCTCGATCTTGCCTTCGCTTACAAGCTCAGATATTGCTTTTCCGACAGAGCGCTCTGCTTTTTGTGCCCGATAGTTTATCGCAGTATCAATCACATTGATTCCAGAAAGAATAGATTTTTTGACGGCTTCTTTTACTAGTACGTCAGTCTGCTCATCATGGTTTCCAAGATAGGTGCCAACGCCTACATTTGAGAGTGTCAGGCCATGGATTATTTTATAATTATCAAGATTTGGGCCAAACTTTTGTGCAAAGTTTTTTGTTGCCTGTGGAGACGCACAACCTGAAATCATAGACTAACTAAGATCGATTTGGATTTAATCCTAGTCATTTAACGCAGATATGATCTGGGCCAAAAATCCGACAATAAAGAGCGCTCCCGTGAGTCTGCTAAAAAGTAATGTGTATTTCATAATTGGTACAAACTTTGCATTATCATCAAGGCTTGCTTTGAGCCCAGATCCTGCAGTAAATATCAGCGGTGCTGCAGCAAACGAAATCATGCAAAAGATAGGAAAAGCGCCGATGATCATTCCTGCTCCCATAAGAAGATAACTTAATGCGGGAAATGCCCAGAAAAGCCTTGTTGCTTTTTCTTTTCCTAAAACAATCACCAACGTCCTTCTTCCTTTTTGTTTGTCTGCGTCATAATCTGGAAATGATGTTATGTATAGCACGAATGCAGAAAGTGTGCCGGAGATAATTCCTGCTACGATGTACGGTAGCAAAATGGCTTGAGTTTGAATGTAAATTGTTCCTAGTACTATCATGGTTCCTTTGATGGCAACAAATATTTCGCCAAGGCCCAAATCGACGATTTTTGTAGAATAAAAATAGATTGACAAAACTGCAAATCCAAGAATAGCAGCTATTATCCAACCATATAACACGATAAAGTAAATTCCTGCAAGTGAACCAAGAATTAAAAACACGACACCTGCTTTGTAGACATGTGCTGGTTGTAGTAGGCCTTCAGGTAAGACGCCGGTGCCGCCGCTAAATTTTGTGCGCTTTGTTGCAGTGTCTATTCCTCTTTTGTAGTCCCAATAATCATTTAGCAGATCAACGCTTACGTGTAGCGCAATCACGCCACCCATAGTTATTGCAGCCTGAAAGATGTCGAGATGTTTTGCATGCCAGTACGAGATGGTCAGCCCAAGCGATACGGCAATTACTGATGCTAAAAGAAACTTTACACGAATTACCCTAAACCAAGCAGATAAACTCATACAAGTGATTCGTCGCTTACGCTAAGCGGTTTTCTGCCCATAAATCCGACGTCTTTTTCATGCCAGAATTTTATCTCTTTTTCACCTTCTTTCCAACACAACCATACATCCTCATCAAATCTTTTTGATGGAAAATCCAAAAGGCCTTCTTCGAGACTCTTGAGAACAACACCAGTATTTTCTAGGTCTTCTACGGCTTGATAGAATTTTGTCACGGCCGCATTGAGTTGTTGTTTTATTGCTACATATTCTGCCAGGTTAAATGATACAGTCATTTGTGTGTTTAATTGCGCCTCGATTTTTTGTACTTCTTGTTTTTGCTTCTGTAGATTCTTGTATTTTTCAATTACTTTTGGTAATGCGGCGTTGGCGTCAGTTACTGTAAAATATGAGACCATTGTTCGACTAAGAAATAACCATCATTAAAAGTATTGTCGTAAATTTATTAGCGGATTGTTTTAACCCAGTCTATGAGTCAAGATGAATTAGAACAGCTCGTTAATCAGACCCTGGATGGTGCCCTTCAGACCATACCTATGTACATGCAGGAAATAGAACAAAACAAAGCAGAATTAAATGTTGGCGATACCAAAGAATTTGTCTTTGGGATTGTAGTTTGAATGGCACTTAGCATGGCAAGCACTGCAGTTGCGGCCATAAGACAGGGAATGCCAACAGAAGAGGATCAGGCCATGATCAGAGACATCATATATTCCAAAATTCCACAGATAAGGGATAGGATCTTTAGTTGAAATTTACAGAAAAAGAAAAGAAATTTCTTGCATCAATGGAAGAGGCGCGATTTGCAACCACAAACAATGATCTACCACATGTAAAGCCGGTCTCGTTTATCTTTGCAGACAATGCATTTTACATAGCAACTGACTACAAGACAAGAACATGGAAAAACATCAAGAAAAATCCAAAAGCTGCGATCACAGTTGACATATACAAACCAGGAGGACACAAAGCAGTTTTGGCCCAAGGTCACGTCCAAATCATCGAAAAAGGCTCTGACTTTCAAAAGATCTACGCAAAGTTTTTTGATAAATTCGCGTGGGTAAGAAAGGATCCTTGGGGCGAAGGTGAAGCACCGTTTCTGAAATTAATTCCTACCACAAAGACATCTTGGGGACTCTAGTAAGATTTTTCAAATCCATTATATTTTGATGTGATATGGACAAGATAAAATGTGCACACATTCTGGTTGAAAAACAAAGCCAAGCTCTTGCAGTTCTTGAGAGGTTAAAAAAAGGAGAAAAGTTTGCAGAGCTTGCAAAAGAACTGTCACTTGATACAGGAAGCGGCAAGCGAGGCGGAGACCTAGGTTACTTTGGGCGTGGAAGAATGGTAAAACCGTTTGAGGCTGCTGCATTCAAGCTGTCAGTTGGCGAGATCTCAGAGCCAATCAAGACGGAGTTTGGCTACCACATAATCAAAAGACTTGCCTAGTCAGAAATAGGCATCAAGCATTGATTTTGTGGTCTGGTTTCTTTGTAGGTCTTTTGTCAGCTTGTCGCCCATGCTTTGTGCTGCTTTGATCTTTCTTTGTCCCACCCAGTAGTATGCTTCATCTATTGTGTCTTTTGCGATAAGAACGGTCAGCTTGCCAATTGATTTGCGTCCGGTTCTTCCTTTTCTTTGGATAAAGCGAATCGAGCTTGGCACATTATCAAAAAAGATAACATGATTTACCTCCGAGATATCGAGGCCTTCCTCACCTACACGTGTTGCAACAAGGACGTCATAGACTCCATCTCTGAATTTTTGCACGGTATCGATTTGCTCTTTTTGTTTTAGGCCAGTTTCGCCAGCTTTGCCAATCAAAAAGCAAGCAGATATTCCAAGCTTGACAAGACTGTCGTGGATTACCTCCACAGAATCCCTGTAGCTTGTAAAGACAATCGATTTTCCTTGGACCGATTTTATAATTTCTACCAGCTTTGCAATCTTGCTGTGCTCGATTCCTTTTGTCTGTGCATCTTTTGCATATGCAAGCGCTCTAAGAAAGTTTGAATCATTTTCAAAAAGGTCTTTGATTCCTACTCCTTTTTTTTCTCTGGTTCTTTCGCAAAACCTCAGAAAGGATGTGACACCGTGTGATTCCAAGATGTTTAGAGCATAATGCAGGCGGATTGCCGTAAACAACGGCTTTGCAGCTCGCCTATTTTGTCTTAAAACGAAATCACGTGAGCGTAAAAGCTGAGAAAGTGAAACAGCTGTAGAAAGTCTGAGACCACACCTTTGTAGTTCGTGATA
>JBBIVI010000028.1:0-6350 GCA_037439825.1 Candidatus Nitrosotenuis sp.
TTCAAGTTCTGCTAGATCTTTTCTTTTCATCTCTCCGATTATTCTCTCAAGAAAGAATGATTTGAATGGATTCATGTCTTCTCTGAGTGTCAAATTCTCTTCTAACACAATTGAAACCTGTTCTGGTGTGATGTGTGCATTGGCAATCACTGTGCCATCTGTGTTTTTCCTCAAGGCAACAGAGTAATCCTCTTTTTTTGCTGTATCAGAACTCTTCAGCGATGATGCTTTTGTAAAACTTTGCTGCTTTAAAATGGAGTTGATCAGAGTGAGATTTTTTTCTAACATCTCAATCTCTTCTTTGTGTTTTTGAATCTCTGCACTTAGCCGCTCTTTGATCTCAAGAACATCTTTGATCTGATTCTCTGAAAACTCCATATTTGTTCTGATGCAACCAGAGTATTAAATTCATTCTGGGGAAGAAATACTGTGCTTTAGTTCCCTGTAAGTTATCTTCCTAAATCCTTTGATTTGCTTTGAGAGCGTAAACAATTCCGCATCGGCCATGGGAGCAAACCATTCTAAAAGCGCCTTACCCCATCGGAGTTTTTTCAATTTGGTATCTCTTTCGTTTCTTTTCGTATTTGAATAGATGCCTATCCTTGGACCAAAATCCATTCCAAACAAAAAGATCTTGCTTGCACCAAAATGGTTTGCCAAAAACACACATCTGTCACCGTCTGTGAAACCCCCAAAATTTTGTATCTTGCCAATTTCTTGTGTTTGGGTACTGCCAACACAATTCTTGAAATTTTTTGCAAACTCTAGTTTGTTGATGTTGTCTCCATGTGCATGTACAACAAAGACGGTGTTTGTTTTTCCAATCTTAGCAAGGGTCTGTAAATTTCCGTCAAGATCTGTAGCTATGATCTGAGGCCTGATACCGTTTTTGACTAGTATGTCAAGTGCAGTCTCTGCACAAATCTTGACAGCTTTGTATTTTTTCAAAATAGGGATGGCTGATTTTAGGGAGGGTCCGGCTCCTATTACAAAAACCGGCTTTCCTTTGATTATTTTTTCCAGTCTGCTCAAGGGAAACTGTCTTTTTAACAGCAAATTTAACAAAGATGCTGATGCAAGATCTGCTTTTCTATCATATCTGAATTCTTTTATGATCTTGGAATACTTTGAATCCCAGCCTCTGCGCTTCAACTAACTCTAAAATTATCATCCTTTATCATAAATGATATGAATAAACTTGGCTCGGTACATGTAGGTAGAACAAATCCGATCAGAATCATGGGGATAATCAACGCAAGCCCAGAGTCATTTTACAAAAAATCGGTCAAAAAAGGAAGGCAGATCACGCAAGCAGTACAGCAAATGGAGCACGATGGTGCAGATTTTATTGATGTGGGAGGAATGTCTACTGCTCCCTATCTTACGACATTGATATCAGAAAAAGAAGAAACCCGACGAATAATAGATACGATCAAACAAATTCAACGAGTCTCTAATTTGCCAATCTCTGTTGATACGTGCAGGGCCAGTGTGGCACAAGCAGCACTGGAATACGGCGCAGACATACTCAATGATGTATCTGGTCTAAAACATGACGAACAAATGAAAAAAGTAGTCGCAAAGTATGATCCCTCGCTTGTCTTATGTGCATACAGCAAAACACAGCTAAGAGGCAATCTAATTTTGCAGACAAGGCGTTTGCTCAAACAAAGCATTACCATTGCAAAATCCGCAGGAATAAGTACGGACAAAATTGTATTAGATCCCGCAATTGGCTTTTTTAGAAAGTCAGGCAAAAATCCGTTTTTTACAAAAATCAATACTGACTGGTTCAAAAGAGATCTGCAAATCCTGCAAAATCTAAGTGATCTGAAATTAGATCAGCCAATCTTGGTGTCTGTTTCCAACAAGTCATTCATTGGTAAGATTCTTGACAAAAAAGATCCGTCAGATCGGCTCTATGGATCACTTGCAGCCGAAGTAATTGCGGTGTTAAATGGTGCAGATATAATCCGCACGCACAATGTAAAAGAAACCAAAGAAGCCGTAAGTGTAGCACAAATGTTTTCAAAAAAATTCCAGAAAAGCTTATAACGCATATCAAATCTCCTTTAGAAGGTTTACTTGGAAATTAAAGAAGGATTAACTTTTGACGACGTTCTCCTTGTACCCAAATACTCCAACATCACCACTAGATCACAAACAGATCTTAGGACGAAATTATCAAAAAACATCTCACTAAACATTCCGCTGATCTCAGCTAACATGGACACGGTAACTGAGGCTGCTATGGCAATAGCAATGGCGCGGGAGGGCGGAATAGGCATTATTCACCGATTCCTCACTGTACAGGAAGAAGTAGAGGAAGTGCTCAAGGTAAAGCGCTCAGCAAGCGTAATTATTGAAAATCCATACCACATTTCACCTGAACAAACAGTCAAGGAAGCAATCGACTATATGCATGAAAAAGGCGTATCAGGGCTACTTGTCGTCAAAGACTCCAAGCTTGCAGGAATACTTACCGGCCGCGACGTTACATTTGAATCAGAGCCAAACAAGCTTGTACGAGATGTGATGACAAAAGATGTCATTACTGCCAAGCCTGGTATCTCACTTGACGAAGCAAAAGAGATCCTCCGACAACACAGAATAGAAAAACTTCCACTAGTTGATGATAAAGGTGTAGTAAAAGGACTCATCACTAGCAAAGATATCACACATAATGAAAATTACCCGAGTGCATCAAAGGACAAAAAAGGAAGACCGCTAGTTGGCGCCGCAGTCGGTGTCAAAGGAGACTTTATGGAAAGAACTGAGGCTCTACTTGAAGCAGACGCTGACGTAATAGTGGTGGATATAGCTCACGGACACAGTGAAAACGCTATCAACACCATCAAACACATCAAAAAAGCATTCCCAAACTGTGAGCTCATCGCAGGAAATGTGGCAACGGCAAGGGGCACAGAGGATCTAATCAAGGCAGGAGTTGATGCAGTCAAGGTGGGGGTTGGCTCTGGTTCCATCTGCATCACACGTGTAATTACTGGCTCTGGAGTGCCACAGCTCACAGCAGTTTATGATTGCGCGCAAGTTGGCAAAAAATACGACATACCAATAATTTCTGATGGTGGAACAAGGACATCAGGGGATGTGACAAAGGCACTTGCAGCAGGGGCATCCACTGTGATGATTGGAAGTTTGTTTGGTGGAACTGATGAAAGTCCAGGCTCTTATGTGATGAAAAATGGCAAAAGATACAAAATCTACAGAGGAATGGCCTCGTTTTATGCCGCGCTTGGAAGAAAAACAAAAGAAACAGGTACAGTTGCAATCAATGAAGACCTAAATGATTACGTAGCAGAAGGTGTTGAGGCAATGGTTCCATACAAAGGCTCAGTCACAGATATCATCAAACAACTTGCGGGTGGTGTGCGCTCTGGCTTAAGCTATTGTGGCGCCCATACCATACCACAGATGCAGCAAAACGCCGAATTCATCAAAATGTCACGCGCAGGCTTTGCTGAAAGCCAGCCTCATGATGTAGATGTAATGTAAGTTTTTTATTGCGTCATACGAACTGAACTTTTGTGCTTACAAAAACTACTGCAATAGGTATTGGTGTAGGCTCGATAATCATTGCAATAGGGCTGTATGCATTGGTATCATCGTTTGGACTCCAGACAATTAAGGTGGAGGAAACAATACCGATAGGTGATTCTACTACCTACCAGTTTGTTGCACCTAAAAGCTCACACCAAAATTTCAATGTCACAGGTGACTCATTTCATGTAAAACTGGAAACTCCGGCAGACGGAATTCAAAAAGACGAAGATTTCAAAAAACAGATCTCATTTGATTGGTATGTATTACAAGAAGGAACAAACAGAATTGTCATACAAAATACAGGCCAATCAGAGCTTACAGTCAAAGGAGCCTTTGAAAAATACACGGATCCCATCTTGTTCACATATCACATAATGGTGCTTACTGCAGGCGTTGTAATTATTGGCTTTAGTGCAGCGTTTAGCTTTCGTAAACCAAAGGGATTCTAAGGAAGCTTTGCTTTTTTGTAAGAGCCTAGCACCTTTAAGAACAACGAATTTTGTCTGATTTTTTCCAAAAGATCTATTATCTTAGAGTCATCTTGAGATCCGTCAAAATCAACGTAAAAGTTGTACTCCCACGGGGTACTCTTGTTGGGTCTTGATTCTATCTTTGTGAGGTTTATTTTTCGTTCGCTGAACTCTTTGAGTATGTTAAAGAGTGTGCCGGCTTCATGTTTAACTGAAAAAATAATCGATGTCTTGTCCCCTTGCGATGCTTTTGTTTTTGAGAGAACTAAAAATCGTGTATAGTTGTTTGTGTTATCTTCAATTCCTTCTATGATTGTTGGCACTCCATAGATTTCTGACGCTCTTTTGCTTGCAATACAGCTGATGTTTTTTTTGTTGAGTTCTTTTATTATTTTGACGCTGCCAGCTGTATCATACGCAGGAACCATCTTGAATTTGTATTTTTGAATAAATTTTCTGCACTGACCTAGTGCTTGTGGGTGAGAGTACACAGTATCTATGTTTTGTATTTTATCGAATCCTATGAGGCAGTGTCTTACTCTATAGTATATCTCGCCTACTACGTTGAGACTTGTTGAAAGTAATAGATCATAGCTCTCACCAACACTTCCCTCCAGGGAATTTTCCACAGGTAATACAGAATAATCCGTCTTTCCACTTTCTGTTGCTTCTATGACTTCGGCAAAAGTAGAAAATGGCACAGTTTCAATCGAATCGCCAAAAAATGAGATTGCCGCATCCTCACTGTACGCACCTCGTTCTCCTTGGAACGATATTTTCTGCATTTTAATCTCGCAGTTTTATGAAATCGGCCTTTTCGTAATTAATTGAAATCTTTCTGTCTTCAACAAATCCACAGTTTGGGCATTTGACTCTGTCACGCATTGGTACTACACTGCCTCCGCAAATGTTGCATTTTGTAAACAAGACTCCCAACTCTGGTTCGTCTATTGTGGCATGAATGGCGCCGTTTTTATGAGCCTCTATTTTTAGCGCAACAATATCATTTACTCTGGCAATGACTCTTCTTCTGTCTGGGTTTTGACAAATACATTCCACGCCAGAAGAGTTTGGTTTACCATTGAGATATTGAATAGCGACTGCGATCATTGATGAAAGAACAGCAGAAACGGTTCCAATGACGATGTCGCCTTTTTTTGGAATGGATATCTGTTTTCCATTTTGGACTTCGACTATCCTGTTCTTCTTGTCTACGTTCACTATGCCAACAGTGGCAGATCTTATCGTGTCGCCATCATCAAATGTGTTGGAACCACCTTCCATTTCTTCGATAAAACCGAGCCTGTCTCCAGGCATTACAAATTCACTCATCTTTCTATGTTGACTATAATCTAGTTAAATAAAACGCTTCAGATTTCAGAATCACAAACCGGCATGTCTTTGAGGATATCCTTTCCATCTTCGTCAATAATGGACGGTGCAACAAGGCAGATCTTTCCATTTTTTCTCTTGCAATAAACCTCGGATTCGTTGTTTTCCTTATCCATTGCCCAAAAGGAATGTGTTTGAGAAAAATTAGGACTCTGACCGCTTTTTTCATAAATCTCCTCCGCAGTCCATACTTGCTCTCTGACTACGGACGTGCTTCCTAATTTCAAACCTTTAATCGCAACAACGTCACCATCTTCGTCTTTAATTACGCAACTAACATGGATTCTGGCCTTTGGATATCTAATAAAATTCTTTTTTGCGTGTGAGAAATTGTTTTTGCGTGCCATCTAGATCAATTATGAAAAACGAAAAACGGTTTTTGATATCAAGTTACTTTCCTTGTCCAATTTCCTCTCTAATTGTTCAATATTAAGATTTTTGTTATCTATAACCAGTGAGAAATTTGCAGGTATTCCCCAATATTCTGACCTCTCAATATTTTAAGCAAGGCATTTGCCTGTGGTGTCGATAAGACTGGTTTGTCGAATTGGTTGTCGGTGGAAATACGTGGGCATGCCACCTGAATGAAGGCGTCTATGCCTTTTAAATTGCGCAGACGGTCATTTGTGATGTCTGTAAGTGCAAATAGTTGAACCGATTTGCCTTCTTTTTCCAACTCGCGTTTGAATTTGAGCGCAGTTGTTTTTGACATTTGGCCCTCTTTTAGGCCCACGATAACTCCAAATGTTTTTGCATCCGCTGCTTTGTATATTGCAAGTGTTGATTTTTTTTGTAGCTTTTGAGCAAACTCTGTTACTTCTCTTACCTCGTTAAAATATGGATCTAAAATGTATGTTGGTTTGTCTGTTGCAAGAGCAAGACCTGCTGCATGAAAATTGCTTTGACCCATGAAGACGTTTGCAT
>JBBIVI010000028.1:6360-10810 GCA_037439825.1 Candidatus Nitrosotenuis sp.
ACTTCCATTGCAGGATAAAATTCGCACCCAAAGACTTGGCCGTCGTTTAGCTGGCCTTTTCCTTTACCTATTTTCACTGTGACGCCACCCATCTCGAGAATTCTTCTTACAGAATCTATCTGATTTAGGTGCTGGCTGTCGGTGACAAGAGATACAACCTTGCCATTCAAGATGTCTGCACATTTTTGTGCTACATTATCAAAAGTAATGTCATCAAACGCATCAATGAATACAACATTGTCCAAAGACTGCATACTGATTGTGTGGCCTATGTTAAACAAAATCTCTGCAGCAAGAACCTTGGCTCCATTTGAGTTAAGATCGCAAGAACCCCAAGTAGTATCTGCGATTACATAAGCTGGAATTCCAAAACGGTTCATAATCCTTACTGCCGTTTCTTGTACATGTGGCAAAATCCCCTCTGGGCCATTTAGTGCCACAGAAGCAGGCTTGCGTTCCTTGATTACATCGAAGATCTTTTTTTCGTCTATTACTATCAATGAGCAGATCTAATCTCTTTTCAATTTAAATCAAGCTAGGTAATGCCCGTCGTAAATCACAAATTGCTCTCTTGGTTTTGTTAATTGTGCAAAAAACCGTACTGAATGTGGGATTTGATGATACCGACTCGCCAAAGGGTATGTGCACAACTTATCTTGCATACAAGCTTGTTGACTCACTAAAAAAAGAAAACGTCAAGTTCTTGGACTATCCAAGATTGATAAGATTCAACCCAAACATACCTTGGAAGACGCGTGGGAATGGCGCAGTCTCATTTAAGATCGAAACCCCAAACCCAGACAAAGTTAAAAAAAAGATAATCAAATTTGTAACCAAGTTTTCCGATATAAAAAATGGAGCAAATCCAGGAGTAGTATTTTTTGAAAATGATACTATTCCAAAACAATTCGTTGAATTTAGCAAAGCTGCACTATGGAAATTGATCAGCAGAAAGGACGCAAAAAAGTTCATCTCAGATAACAAATTAGAGTCATTTTGCATCGGCAATGGTCAAGGATTAGTGGGCGCAATAGGCGCGATAGGGTATCAGTTTGATGATCATACGTTTGAGCTTCTAAGCTATAGAAAAAAGTCAAGGTTTGGCACGAAAAGAAACATTGTAGGTACTAGCGTAAAAAAGATGCAGGAGGTCACATATCCATACACCTTTAACAGCTACGATACAAAGAAAGGCCGCATCCTTTTTGCACCACATGGTCCAGATCCTGTATTTTATGGGATTAGGGGCGAAAACACAGATGCACTACTCTATGCAACAAAGCTGATCAAATCCCAAGAAAGACCGGTAGGCCACCTAATCTTCAAATCAAATCAAGGAACAGGTGATCACCTCAAAAATGAATTGGATGTATTTTCACTCAGACCGTATCTTTCTGGCACTATAACTGGAATCGTAACTGGGGAGCCACGAATGGAAAAAGGAGGACATGTGAACTTTGTGATAACTAAAGACGGCGTCGAGGTAAGTTGCTATGTGTACAAGCCTACTGGCATAACAAGACAAGCAATGGGCTTGATCAGGGGTGATATGATCCGTGTGGGTGGAGGAATCAGAAAGTTTTCATCAAAACACGGAAGGACATTCAACGTAGAATTTTTTGAGGTTATCAAACTTCAACAAAAAATAGTTCCTGTCAATCCAATGTGTACTGGTTGCAGCAAAAGAATGAAGTCAAAAGGACAAAACCAAGGCTTTGAGTGTGCAAGATGTGGGAAAAAAGCTGTTAAAAAAATGATCGTGCAAATTCCACGACAAATCAAAAAACAACTATACGTTCCAGTTACCTCGGCGCACAGGCATCTGACAAGACCGTATCAGAGATTCGGGGTGATTAACAAAAACTCAAAATTTGATGATACTAAACCATGGTTTTCTGAATATGATAACTGATCATTTTTGCTTTGATTTTTTTCATTTGGAAAATAACGATAGCGGGGGGTGGACTTTCAGGAGTATTTAGCTCCTCTTGAACCACCGGTCTGCGGGTTTCGCATCAAGATGATTATGAGCCCGCCGGGATGACTTAGCCCTATGAAGACTGACTTCCCCACCCCGCTGATCAAAGGTTGATTACAGGTGATATATACGCTCTTGGATCTACAAATAATTAATTAGCATTTCAAATTCTCTTTGGTTGTGAACAAAAAAATCAGAATCGCTGGCATAGTTGCAGCATTAGCTGTATCTGCAATAATTCTAAGCTCGCCATCACAACCACCTCCACTTCCACCACCAACGATACAACAAAATGAAGCTGTTGAGATTCTTGCAACAGGACTGCAAAGGCCGTGGGCAATTGCTTTTGCACAAGACAGGATATTTGTCACAGAAAAACAAGGCGACATACGGGTAATAGAATCAGGCGTATTGTTAGATGAGCCGCTTGGTAGCCTTCGCGTAGCCAAGGTTTTTGGCGGTGGATTGTTAGGAATCACAACACATCCTGATTTTGCAAATAATCATTTTTTGTATGTGTACTATACGTATTCTGAAAATGACACACTCTGGAATAAGGTTCTACGAATCACAGAGTCAAACAACAAAATTGTAGATGCGGTGACAATAATTGACAAAATTCCGGGCTCCCAATTCTACAACGGGGGCGTACTTAAATTCGGTCCTGATGGCAAGCTCTATGTAGCAACGGGGCTGTCTTCGGAGTTTTCACACAACGCCCAAGATCCAAGTTCACTTGAAGGAAAAATTCTCAGATTAAATGACGACGGCACGATACCAGCTGATAACCCATTTGATGATTCGCCAGTCTTCTCAGTGGGACACAGGGACCCACAAGGTATGGCGTGGGATAAGAGTTCAAATCTCTATGTGACGGAGTTTGGCCCAACAAAAAATGATGAGATTAATCTGGTAAAGCCCGGGCAGAACTTTGGCTGGCCCGAACAAGAATGCGGCGGACAAGATTTTGTGAATCCAGTCATGTGTTATGATCCAAGTATTGAGCCTGGAGGAATTGTGTTTTATACAGGTGACAAGCTAGAATACCAGGACAGCTTGATCATGGCTACTTTGCGTGGTGCAAATCTCTACAAATTAGATATTAATGAAGATGGACTTTTGTCACAAAAAAGTATCATGAGCGGACTTGGGAGGATCAGAGATGTCAACCAAGGACCTGATGGTTATCTTTACATTATTACTTCAAATACAGACGGAAAGGGATTTCCAGACAAAACCGATGACAAACTGGTGCGAATTCTGAAGTAAGTTGAAAGACTCAGCAATTTCTGGTTTTTTTGAAAAAAGTAGGAAGGAAAGGCTAGATGCTGTAGCCAAATTTGCAAACCTTACAGACCAGGAAAAAAAAATCATTGAAGATGCTGGAGGAATTGGCTTTGATGAGGCAGACAAGATGGTTGAAAACGCCATAGGGACTTTTTCCTTCCCACTTGGCATTGCAACAAATTTTATCATAAACAAAAAACAGTATCTTATTCCAATGGTCATTGAGGAACCATCAGTAATTGCTGCTGCATCAAAGGCCGCAAAGATAGCTAGAGTCCACGGTGGATTCACCATGGAAAGTCCTGAATCATACAGTATAGGCCAAATCCAAGTAGTTAATGTAGATGTCAGATCTGCAATTAAAAAAATCATCAACTCATCAAAAGAAATACTTGAGCTTGCAAACTCGAAGAGCTCAACTCTTTCAAAAATGGGCAAAGGCGCAAAAGAGATCTCTTGCAAAGAAATCAAGACCGATTCTGGAGCCATGTTGATAGTAGAACTCTTAATCGATGTAGGTGATGCAATGGGTGCAAATGTGACAAATACCATGTGTGAAGGCGTAGCACCGCTAATTGAAAAAATAACTGGGGGCAAAGTGATTCTAAGGATTCTGTCGAATTATTCCACAAGAAGACTCGTCAAAGGTACCGCCGTATTTGACAAAGACCAAATAGGTGGCAAAGACATCGTAGAAAACATAGTTCTTGCATACCAATTTGCAGCCTATGATGAATACCGAGCAGTAACACACAACAAAGGAATAATGAATGGAATTATCGCAGTTGCCAATGCGACTGGGCAAGATACAAGGGCAATAGAAGCAGCTGCCCATGCATACGCTGCAAGAAATGGAAGGTACAGCTAGCTTACCGAATGGAGCAAAGACAAAGACGGCAATCTAATTGGCAAAATCGAGATGCCAATGTCAGTTGGGATCGTGGGTGGCATCATAAACGTGCATCCAATGGCCCAAGTCTGCACAAAAATACTGGGAGTCGAATCGGCAAGTGAGCTTGCATGCGTAATTGGAGCTGCCGGACTTGCACAGAACTTTAGCGCACTGCGCGCCTTAGCCTCAGAGGGAATCCAAAAAGGACACATGAGGCTGCACGCAAGAAAACAGAAACACCAAAAATAATAGAGGTCGCTATTTTAACCATACAATGACCAGAGTGAAATTTC
>JBBIVI010000029.1:0-10790 GCA_037439825.1 Candidatus Nitrosotenuis sp.
CTTGATCGTCGGTTTCTAGCGTTCTTTTTGTTGGCCTCGTTGGCACAAACAACACGGTCATGGATCATCTGATATCACATCTGTAATAGCAATCATGGAGCAAAAAAATTCACTTTTTTATGATTGAATTTTTATTGTAGGCAACTAGATCACCGGTTTTGAGAAACTTGGTGTGTGGATATTATGCAATAGTTTGTCTAAAGTCAACACACATTGTCTGATATTCAACTATGATCATTATCAAGTAAGGATGCCTGAATCATCTCTCTGGTCCTATCTCGTGGCTTCTTGTCTCCTGTGATTCAGGCAGATTCCCCCTTATGCTTACATCCTACTGAGAGTGATTTGTTGGTTGAATAAAAAACGTAGCCCAATATTCCAATCGAGACTATCCTTAGTGGTATTTCGTATGTTGTAAGAAATGCAGTTGCCAGTCCCCCTGCAGTACCAAATGTCGAAATTATTGAAAACCCTACTGGACCACAGCTGCAAGCTCCTGCGGATGCACCAATCAAAGATCCTACAAATCCACCGCTTGCCTTTTTTGCTTTTTGTAAGACATTCAACGAATAGATATTCATTGGAATTATGAACCCGGAAAGAATCGAGACACAAACTAGGAGTGAGAACTCGATTGCCCGATCAGCTGGTACATGAAAGACAAAGTATGGCTCAAAAAAAACATACTCAGATAATGAAGCTAAAAGAAACAACATTACAGTGAATATCACCGATGCCAAGACCACATATCGTGGGCTTGAGAATACAAGCTTGAGTACGTTTATCAATTTTATTTGAACGTCTAAAACAAGTTAAAAGGATTTTTCCTAGTTTCTTGTAAAGTCAGACAATTTCATATATCAAGATGCAAATAAATAATCATGATTTTTGACAAGCTTATCACCGCCTTGTTTGTTGCAATCCTGGGTACGGCGTGGTTTTTGACAAGATTTTCTGAAATTTCCACCACTCACAAGATCGTAGTTTACGACATACTTGGAAGACGGATCCATCCAAATGGATTACGAACAACGTTTGACACACGTACAGCAGCCACAAGTTTCGCAAAACATTACAGCAAGATATTTCCACAATACCAATTTTGCTTAGAATCGAGCATGCCACAAGTCAAAAGAAGATTTTTGATGCTGGTTCACAAATAATGCATTTTCATGTGATTTTGCAACAACACTTCATATGGTGTAACATACCCACAATGTGTGCATGAAAACATAGATTCCACATGTTTTGTTTTTTGAGATGGTCCTTCGTGAATAGACTTTATGAAAATTAGATCATTTTTTGTCAAAACACCATAATTTGCAGTTTCACCAATAGAAGCAAAAAACTCCTTTATTGCTTTGATTACACTATCACTATCTAATCTCTCATTTTCAAGTGGAGATAGCATGAATTCATGAAGTTTTATCGATGGAATAGCTCCAATCCAGTCTGAGACAAACACTGCCAGATCGTGTTTGAGATGTTCTGCTTCTCTACAATCTACGGTGATCACAGCATGATTCACAAAAAGCGATATTTTTAGATGTGCATTTTCTTCACAAACTTAAGCATTGCTAATAATTTCTGTCAAATTGCTAAATACAAAATAAGGAACACGACTACAATGGCAAGAAAGCTTGTTTTTTATGCAAGTATGTTGAGTCTTTTCGTGATACTGGCTTGGATCCCACAAGTCTTTGCAAGTGATGAATCCAACATCAAGGCATCAGAGCAAATAAAGAAGAATCCAGTCATGATTGAGATGCTAAAAAGAATAGAATTATCCAAGAAGATATTGGCCGAAATACAGGAACAAAAAAAGCATCAAGATCAAAAAATACAGCAAATACAAGAATTGCGAAAAAATGCACAGATAAGACTTGATGAAGATCTAAAGAGAATGAACAATGATTATGATCAATACTCTTCACAAAATGCTTTTTCTAGATTCGTTGAAAAAAAGCCACCCCAAGTACAAAATATCTACTGGTCCATGTTCAAATATCAATTTGAAAAAGTAAAAACAGCAAAAGAAGTACGTGATAAGATCCTTTCCGATGGAGGTGCCAAAAAAATCGCTTGGGATGCATACTACAAGACTGCGGCAACAAACAAGAACAAACTAATCGAACTTAACAAAAATCTCAATATACAACACGTAAACGCAGACGTTAACGTGCAAAATACATTCGACTCAAAAGGCAAGATATCACGTACAGATTAGCCATGCAACATATTGCTTGATAATCTATGGCGTACATAAAATCTAAAAAGTGTCAGTGAGCCAAACAGTATCACAGATGAAACCAAAAAAGTGATCTGATATGCAAATGAAGTAGTTATAAAACCGGCGGTGAGTGCACCAAAAAAGACACCCATTCCGACCATAGAGCTGTTTACGCCAAGATATCTACCTTCAAAGCCCTTTGGAATCGTTTTGAAAAATAAAACTGAGTTAGCAGTACTATAAACAGAAAATCCTACAACCATTAAACACATTGACAATATAGCAAACAGTAACGATTGCGTTCCCACAAACACCGTGATGAGAAAACCAGCAATCAAAACACCACAGATTCTTGGCACATATGCAAGCATTGTGGCTTGCTCTTCACCGAGCTTTGAGATTATTTTTGGTGCTACAAAAAAGAAACCCACCATGGTCGATGTTTGTGTAAGATAGAGTGAAAAGACGGTAGAATCAGAGAGTCCAAGACTTTTGAGAAACGGAGTAAGTGATGTGAAGTATATGTTGCTTCCAAAGTAAAACAGAAAATTAGTCAAAAACAAGAATCCGATTTCGTGTGATGTTTTACCTTTTAATATTGTGATTATGTGTTTGTAGTCATATAATTCAGGAACTCTTGGAAATACAAAGTGGTGGTGCAGCCTAAAGTGACTGAAGATGTAATGGATCCCCTGAATAGAATGTGCTATTGCGCTTAGCTCGATATGAAAATGAGTTTTTGTTATCTGAAGGCTGATCAAGATAGCTATCCCAGTAGAGATTGCACAGATCATAAAGTATTGTCTACTATCAAAATACAGGCTCCATATTGCGCCAATCAACATAGCAGCAAGACTGCCAAATGTGGAAAGAATTGATGTACGCGCAAAAATCCGGCTCCACTGGTTGTTTGGGCTTGATTCCATCACAAGCATCTGAGTCACATGGCTTCGCACAACGAGGAAAAACCCTGTCAATGGCGCAATTAGGTAAATTGGCTCAATTTGTGTTGTATAATATAACCACACACAAGACAAAAGAATTATTGAGAATGAAATAAGCAAGACTGCCTTTTTTGCATGATACTTGTCAAGTATTCTACCCCAGAAGATACCGCCCAACGCGGCAGCACCATAATGCATGGCAGTAACTACAGAGACTTCACCTATGTCTCCGCCAAGTTGGATTACAAAAAGCGGGACTGCCGTGTGTAGGCCTTCAGCTGCTATGTTGATTGGAAGTATAAACCAAATCCAGTTTTTTTTAATAGGTTCCAATACCACAATTACGCAAGAGATCCTCTTAATCTATGACTCATTAAAAATTCTTGAACAGATTTGTTTGGAATGTTTAAGATTTACTGGGCACCCATTTCCATGTCTTCGCGAAGCTCAATAGTATGGCTTTGTGGTTCTGCTTCGGTTTCGTTTCCCGGGATTGGTTCTTCTTCAACTACCACGTCTTCTTCAATTTCTATTTCACCAGCATCTGGTTCTTCCTCAGATGGTTGTTGTGGTATGTCCTCCATCATTTTCATCAAATCTTCATGTGACGGGTCATGGTTTGAGATCCAACCGCGACTCAACAATATATCATGACTAGATTCATTAATGCATACTGGGCGCCAGTTGCTTGCTTTGAAGACTAGTTTTTGACCAGCCTTGCATTGGATTTCATGAGGATCAGTTCCTGCAATCAGTTGTTTGAGTGGCGATTCTACAACTTCAGTCATAGTTTCCTCCATGGTATCTTCCATCATGGCATCATCTGCAAGTTCTTCGTCTGTCATTTCCTCCGTCATAGTATTATCCATCATGTTTTCATCAACTGGAGTTTCTGTTGATTCTTGGGCAATGGCCGGTACTCCAAATGTAAACGACATAGATGTAGTGATCAGCAACAGGAAGAATAATGAAAAATTCTCCATCAATTAATCTCATTTGACTTGGCATTTAACCTTTTTTATAATCATAGAATAAAGGTCGATACATAAGATTAAGATCGTGAAAAGTGACTCTGAAACATTTGGCGTTGAAAAAGGATATGGTAAACAGGCAATAGAATGGTTAAACGAGGAGGCAAAACAGAACGGCCTAAAATTCGAAGCCAGACTGTATGGACAGGAGATATCGACTCAGAATTTTGGTTCCTTTGAGCTTTTTTCATGGGTTGGTGACATCCAAGTAGCAAGAAAACTTACGATCAAAGTAAGCAAGCGCTTTAAGATCAAAGTAATAGAAGGAGCATACAAAACAAAAGAAAAGATATTGAAGCTTAAAAAACAGGATTACGGTGTAGTAAGAAAAGGCGATAAGGTGCTAGGCCACCTCGCATTTTCAGCTCCAAGGTTTGGCGGAAACTGGGAAGTAACACAAGAAGAACTCCGTTAAATCACAACACAAAATAATCATCTTGGTCGATTCAACATCGTGAAAATTGGAATAGTAGGAACAGGTCTACTTGGAAATGCCGTAGGACTCAATCTCCTAAAACGAGACTACCAATTGACAGCCTATAACCGAACTAAAAGTAAAACAAAACAACTCCAAGAAAATGGAGCTAACATAGTAGATTCGCCAAAAGAGGTATCTGAGCACTCAGACCTTGTCTTCGTAATTGTCAAAAATGCCGACGCAGTTCGCAAAGTCTGTTTTGGCGACAGTTGCGTAGCGTGTGGAAAACACGGTGGCTTAACTGTAGCAGATATGAGTACAATAAACCCAATTGCCACAAAAGACATTGCCAAAGAATTTGCAAAGCACGGCATACCGTACTTAGATACACCAGTCATGGGAGGCCCGAATGTTGCGATCACTGGCGAACTTGTGATGATGGTTGGAGGCGACAAGACAGCATTTGAAAAGCACAAAGAGGTTTTTGACGCCGTTGCTAACAAGGTATTTTATTTAGGTGAAAGTGGGACTGCGCATTCAGTCAAGCTTGCGATGAATCTCCAGATAGCCATGCTTGCACTTGCAATATCAGAAGGAATCACGTTGGCAAGAGGTGCGAAGATAGAACCCGAAGTATTTTTGCAGATCCTAAACTCGACTTATTTTAAGACTGGCATGAGTGAAAAAAAGGCCTACAAGATGATAAAAGAAGACTTTGAGCCAACATTTACGTTGACAAATCTTAAAAAAGATCTAGACACCATAAACGAGGCAGCAAGTGCGTTTGGCCTAAATCTACCAATGGCAAAGATGGCAAATGCAATTTACAACGATGCAGTTGACAAAGGGTTTGGCAATCTCGACTATACTGCAATTTTAGCATATCTAAAAGAACATACAAAATTAGGATGATGTATTGGTTCGGTTTTTTTTCATGTAAAGCCTGTAGACTAGTGCCACAACTACGAACAAAGCGGCAGTTACCGCAGACCAGCCAATAAATGGTATTAGCTGTACTTCCATATCTCAAATTAGCTGACAATAAATAAATAGATTCGATATCAAGCCATTCTTAGATGCCCGAAATAATCTGCAAGGATTGTGGAAAAAAGATGTTTCATGAAAATGAAGACACCTTGAAGATCGAAGAAGCTGTTCATAAAAAATTCTGTCGTAAGAAACCAGGAGAAGTGCACAGTTACATGCACAGAGACACACAACACGCATCTACTTTTGATCCTGAACGCGAAGTGGATCAGAAAGGCAAACCAATCTTAAAATAACTTGAGTGTTGATGGGATCTTCAATAATGGGGTAACAGAATTCAATTTAGGTAATTTCAAAAAAGCACTGTCATTTTTTGATAAGGTAATTAAACTAGATCCAAACCACATTGATTCACTCATAAAAAAAGGAAATATTTTGGGCAAGTTTGGCAAATACATCGACGCTATCTCATGTTATGACACAGTATTAGCTATTGAGCCGCAAAATGTTTTGGCACTAATAAACAAGGGACTCGCACTCCACTATTTACAAGAATACGACAAAGCTGTTGCCTGCTATGACAGGGTATTGGAACAAAAACCAAACAACATCATAGCCATGTACAACAAATCATCGAGTTTGATTCTACAAAATAGATTGGATGAAGGATTTGCAATACTTGAGAAAGTAATCAAAATTGATTTTTCATACAAATACAAGGCAAGATTTGATATTGATTTTGAACATGTTCAAAAAAATAATGACTTTAAACGACTAGTATTATGATTTCATCCAGTTAAAGCCAAAATAAGACACGCAAGTACATTATAATATTTCAGAAATAGACATTCAATATTGCCAACTGAGTTAAACTATGACATCGTAATAGTCGGTGCAGGTCCTGCTGGGTCTTCTGCTGCCTTTGCTGCAGCCAAGTCAGGCATACGAGTTGCATTGTTAGAAAAAGAAGAGATAGTTGCACAAACCGTTAGGACTAGCGGTGTTACTTGGATGGACGCCATAAGTGAGTTTGGCATTCCTTCGTATTGTTACAATCCAATCAAGAATTATGTTTTTTGTTCACCAAACAACGAAGTGGTAATTAAAAGCGACACACCTAGAGCTGCAGTACTTGATGTAAGGAAGACCTACCGTTGGCTTGCAGAAAAAGCACAAACACAAGGCGCCGAATTATTTCTAAACACAACGATCATTGGGGCAACAAAAACTGAGAATAGAATCTCGTTAAACGCGACATCATCAAAACAAGAAATAAAATTTGACGCAAAAATCGTGATTGATGCGAGTGGTTTTCAAAGCATTGTAGGAAAGTCACTTGGCCTCATCACACAGTGGAAGCGGTTTGGGGTGGGTGCAGAGTACGAAGTAGAAGCTGAAAACGTAGACTCAGAGACATGGTATCTTATGGTAGGCCAACAATATTCTCCTGCTGGATATGCATGGATATTTCCTCTTGGTAAAAACATAGTACGCATTGGAGTAGGAGTTGGAAAACCAGAGTCTACCCTAGATCCGACAGAACGACTAAAGGAAATAATTGATAAAAAACTTGGACCCGTTGCAAGGCTGGGTAAAATCACCCCAATTGAATTTCATTATGGCCTAATTCCAAACGAAGGCCTTTCTAGAAAAACCACCTATGACAACCTGATTTTAGTTGGCGATTCTGCAGGTCAGGCAAATCCTCTAGTGCTTGAAGGAATACGTTACGCCATCAAGTACGGCAGAGTGGCAGGTAAAACTGCTGCGTCTGCAATTTTAAAAAACGACACATCGGAAAAAACCCTCAAATCATATGAAGAGATTTGGAAGAAGGAGATATTTGCGAAGATAAATTCCGCATCAAAGGTTCAAAGCAGATGGCTTGGACTATCAGACAGACAATGGGATCAGGAGCTTGATATCATAAAGGAGCTTAGTATGGAAGAGTTTTTGGATTTTATCAAAGCAGACTTTGGGCTTGGAAGCATAATCAAACTTGCTACACACCATCCAAAGGTTGCAGTAAGGCAACTTTTCAACATAGTAAAAAGCGCAGTAAAGGCCTAATTTACTCTGAAAAAGTCAGACACTGTAAGATCGTGGTACTGGAGTTGTGCAACGTATGTGCCCGATGCAAACGGCTTGCTGATCACGTGATTAAAGTAGCCCGAAGCATGGTCCTTTAATGGGATCTCCATTACATGCTCTCCTTTTTGATCATATATGTCCACATAGATATCTTCACTAAATGCGATTGTCTTGTAGATCGCACCAGAGACATACAGTTTGTCACCTTCAACATATGCATCTATTACCGCCGTTGTGGACCTGTTTGGTAGATATCTTTCGATTAATCCCTGTAACTCTTTGAGTTTTGACGATGATGTTGAAAAGTCCTTGTTGTGTAATGAATCTTTGATTTCATTTATTACAGGATCAAAACGCGCCTTGTTTGAAACATAGTTTGAGCCACCAAATGTTTCAATAAACGACTGTAATTCTTCAAACTCACGCGCGTAATCAACGTTTTTGAGATCATCGTCGTTGAGTTTTTGAGTAGTTTTTTCCGGAATGTCCACTATTTGCGATGCTTGATTGTTTTGCTATTGCAGCAACACCACGTATAACCCAGGCTCTGTTGGCGCATACCACTGAGTATACACTTCGCCTTGCTTGGTGTCGGAAAATTTGAGAGTGCTGTGTACATTTCCTTGCATGTCATATACCGTAAGATACAGATTTTGTCTCCTATCTGTCACCTGCTTATCCAGAGCACCACTCATAACCCAAATCTGTTTTTCTGCATCGTAAGAGATGTCAAAAATTATTTTTTTATTTTGTAATTCTAGATTTTCTGAGAGAAAGTCCCGTATTTCTTTTATTTTCTTTTCAGCATCAATGAAATTTCCATAGTCTACAAGTTCGTAGGTATTTTCCTTTAACTTGTTAAACTCTGCAGAATGTTCTTCAAAGTCTGGATTATAGAACTCTGCTACAAAGTTAGAAAGATCCTCAATTTTCTTTCTATACTCTATTCGTTTTATTTCATCACCTGTATAGCCGGTTTCGGTACCATATGGATCTTCAGAGTATTTTTGTGATACTAGCTGCCATTCTGCAAACAACTCACGCACCAAGTTATCAGCATCATCAAGATCACCCTGCACCACCATGTTTCTTGCTACGTCAACTTTGTCCTTCATGGAAGTAGTAAAATCTGTATAACCTGGAAGGAATCTATTGTGCGTGTTGCCAAGATCTAAAAGGTTCTCAAGGGATTTTGCGCGTTGTAAAATATCAGAAGCTCTGATCTTATACGCATCTTTTGTGTATGAATCAAGTTTTGTTTGCAAGACAGGTTGGTTTTGACTAGCCCAAGAAAGAAGAACCTCAATTTTCTCTATTTTGTTGACGGTGGGATTTCCTTTCTCAAGCTCCATTGCAGTGTTTATTGCTTTGAGCGCATTGTTTATCTCAACTAGGCTTTGATAATCTGCCTGTAGTTCTGCTTTTGTCTTTAGTTTTTCGTACTCAAATTTAAGAATAGAAAGTGGACTACGCTTTTCTCTGAGTTCATTTATGGTGTTATCAAATTCTGAGACTACTTGAAGAATTTCGCTTAGCGTATTTGCCTGTCGTACCTTTTCTAGTAGAGATTCAAAAGACGCGACCAATTCTGCATCAGCGTTGTTTCTTTTTGAAAACTCGATCGTGCTAGATATTCTAGAAGATATGTCAAGTATATTTTTCATATCAAGTATTTCTTGCTCGACTGACAGGATGTCATCTGGTGATGTCGCACTCTGCAATTTAGACAACAATGCATCGAGTTGTGGCTCAAGTAGTACTGCAAGTTCCGGTTTTGGATCTGCCGATATGAATCTGTCAATTCGATCAAGATTTCTCAGAAGGATTGTAGCATCATACAGTTTGTCGACTTTATCTTTTTGTTCCAAAAACTTTTCTAATGATTCCTTTTCCACGAGAGACTCACGTAGCGTACTCCATTCTGTTTTTATGAGTGAAGTAAGTTTATCATCACGTTTGAGTGTGGCGTCAAGTGTTCTTGATCTGGTAAGCATGTCAACGAGATTTTCAAGCTCTTCCGAGTAAATTGGACCCGTTCCCCTCGCAAAGATAAAACCTAATTCCTCTTTGAGTTGCCTGCTCATTATCGAGTTGGATTTTGTCATGAGATTCATCAAAAGCTCATTTAGTTGCTCATATGTGAGAGGTTGTTCTGTAGGTACCTTTTGCGGATCCACATTTGTTATTTGAACATAAACATCATTTAACGTGCTTATCGCAGTGTTAAAGTCGCCAATCTGCATGTAAAACATAGCGGCATACACCTGTGCGTTTATCCTATTTGCTTCCAAAGAATCAAGCTTACCGATGTTGACAAGACTTTTCGTGCTCATCAGAGCAGTTTCAATTGCAGGTCTAAACCTAGAATCTACATCAAAGGTATCCGATTCATCATAATATGATAAAAGTAATTCTGAATAAAGATCTCGTAGTTGTGAAATGGCCGATTCTATTGCAGAAATAGTCTTGATTTGATTTAGTTTGTTTTGGTACTCTGCTATCTGATTCTCGCCTGTTTTATCTCCAAGTGAGAGTATCTTGGATTCAATCAAAGTAGTTGCGCTTGTAAGATAATCCACCTCCAAATGTTCTTTAACTCGCTCATTTAGAACGGTAAACGAACCAGTTGCAGTATCTTCGCCATAAAATACTTTGACTGTATATTCCCCACCAATACCGCATATTCTACCGGTGAGTGGAGCTGCATCCGTGATGAAATGGCCGTTTGAGAGTGTCTTTAGTTGCTGAATTTGGCAGAGATCACCGTCTGGATTGATTATTTGAACTACCACAAAAAGATCAGGCTTGATTTGGGCTACTTGACCAAACAAAAAGATCTGTTCACCTTTTTTAAATTGCCCAAAAGTGTCCAAGAGGATTATTTGAGCAGTCTGAGCATGGGCATAATTTGGAATAAGCAGTATCATTAGCAGTAGTCCAACTGTACCGACTCGCCGCATAGGAGCTAACAGGTTAATTGACACTACCTAAGGTTTGGGTAGAAATTCCACTAGGCTGCGATGGTTTGATTTTTAAAAATACCATTTTGAATTGGAGATTCATCAATTTTTTGAATTTCGGGCATGAAA
>JBBIVI010000030.1:0-9035 GCA_037439825.1 Candidatus Nitrosotenuis sp.
CAAAGAAAAGAATAGGACTTGGAACCTATGAAAAAAGAGATCTAAGAGAATACTACAAGGTCTGGGACAAAAAGAATCCCATCAGTGACTTTGCATGTAACTACGATGGTACCACATGGTCCATAATAAACGGAAGTCGCCAGAAACTAAATTTGAATGACTATGCGATGCCATTCGTTAGTAGAAATGCAAGGGTTCTTGTTGCAGAGTAACAATTTATGACAATCATTTAATTATTGCGTTAGCTCACTAATATCATGAGTTTTGAGGAATTTGTAGATGAACGTATGTTAGTAAGCCACAACGTCTTTGGCGACAAAGAGATGAAGATCAAGGTATTAGAGGTATCTGATGAACACCCACCTGTGCAATGGAAGTTTGGCGATAGGGTAAAAATAAACAAGATCCTCATCACAATAAAGCATCTGAAAACACAGCAAATTGAAGAGTCAGAATTTGACATTGAGGCAATTGAAAAAGAACTCAAAGAAAAAAGTCACTACACCTCAACAAATAGATGGGTTCCAGTAACAGACATCAAAAACGGCTACGTGGTAAACACAAAACACTTCTCATTGATCTCCGATGCGGTAGCGCTAGAATACATCACCTTTTGACAAAAGTTACAACAAAATCTCTCTTATCTGTAAACCAGTTGAAAGGAAAACTATAAGAAAGTATTCTAAAAAGACCAAGTCATGCTTACAAAGGAGATTCTAGTTAACGGCACAGAGTATCGACTGACACTAACTGATCAGCTAATCAATCAAGTGAACAATCTTAAATCGCTATATAGTGCCGCGTACGAAGATCCGGAAAGTTTTGAACAAGTTAGCTCAGAGATCTCCAACGCAATAAACGAGATTGCGGCCCAAGCTGAACCTCCAGTTGCAGACGATGATTTGGATGGATTTATTCAAGAAATAATCAAAACTGTGGACAAAAAAGTAGAAGAGATGCAAGAAGAAATACAAGGTAAATCTGCAAAACCCAAAAAAGAAACAAAACCTGAAAAAGGCAAAAAGGCAAAAAAATAACATCATTTTAGCTCTAGATCAGCAAAAAATATGCAGTTTTAGTTATATTCTACGTTGGGGTAAAGATCGTCATGCAAACACATTGTGAATGTGGAATATGTGGTCACTTTACAGAAAGCGAGTGTATTGATAAAGAATGCAAGTGTTGTATTAACTTCCATGTTCGTTCGGGTGCAAAAAAATCCCCTTAAAATAGTAAATTGAGATATCAATCATATGGCGAAGATCCAAAATATTGATGAATTCAAAAGCATTAGGAAATCAGATTTTGGTTTTATTGTCGTCTTTGACGGGGCATCAAATATGCTACACCAGAGCAGATGCCAAGAACTTACCGAAGACAGGTTTTCAGATTCTGAAGGAGATTCTTTTCACTGGTTTTCCACGCTTGCTTTAGCAGAAAAATCCTTCAACATAACGCCGTGCCACACATGCAAACCTGAATGAATCAGTATTTGTAGCAGTTACAGTTCTTTGACCAGTGTTTTGAGCATCCAAATATTTTATGATCTTTGCAACCACATATGACGCATTTTTTTTCGTTCAAGTTTTGCTCCTTAGGATAGATCTAGTGTGTTCTATTAGATTTTTTTCATCCAGTGCATCCAGAATTGTTAATCTCAGATTTTTGAGTCTCATAGAATCTTCCGAATACAATAATGCCATGGTATCAATTTCTCTGAAAAAGTCATGGTTTTGCAAAAAATAACGAATAGGCAAAAGTAGAAACTTGTAATCTGCAAATTCCGCATTTGTGTCAAGCTTATTTACGAGGGCTTGAAAAAGACCTGTGATTTTTGCTAGTTCTCGTTTTATTATGTCTAGATCTCCTGGTTTGTCCATAAGGTTTGAAAAAAGCGTGTAAGTATCATCAACTTGCTGCAAGATCCCTTTTATGTAATCGTAAGACATCGTCATTTCTTGTTTGAGCCCAAACCATTCAAAAAGCTTGGCTCCGGTAAAATGGTTAGCAATTCAAATTTAAACTGGCAGTCTTAATGCCAATCTAGATTGAAGGACAATGCCTATCTAAAATGCATCGACCCGTCATGCGGATTAGAATATCCTATTAACTCAAAACACATCGAATGTGAACGAGGTCACCTCCTTGATGTCAGATACAAGAAAACTCCTTCTACTGAGCTTAAGGAGCTGTTTTACACAAGACGAAACCCACAAGGCAGCATTTTCAATGAAAGCGGTGTATGGAGATTTCGTGAATTAATTAATTTCTGCCAAATAGACACATCGAGTCGCGAAGAATGCTCAAAATATTTGGTATCACTTGATGGAGCGGAGGGGAGACAGTCAAAACCATACCAAATGTCAAAGGTTGCAAACTTTATTGGAATAGACCACAATAACTTGTGGCTGCAACCAGAGGGCTACAACCCAAGCGGTTCTTTTAAGGACAATGGCATGTCAACTGCAATAACTCATGCAAAATTAATCAATGCCACAAAGATAATCTGTGCATCCACTGGAAACACATCAGCTGCTGCTGCGATGTTTGCTGCCAATGAAAACATGGAATGTGATGTCTACATACCAGCAGGACAAATCGCACCAGGTAAGCTAAGCCAAGCATATCAGTTTGGAGCCCAGATAGTTCAAGTGCAAGGTAATTTTGACGATGCACTAGCAAAATCACTAAAGGATGCAAAGGAATATGACGGATACACCGTTAACTCGATAAACCCATTTAGGATCGAAGGACAAAAAACCATTCCATACAGAGCAATCGAATACCTGAATTGGGAAGCCCCAGATTGGATTGTTTATCCTGGAGGAGCGCTTGGTAACATATCAAGCTGCGGTAAGGCAATAATGGAGTTGTATGAGTGGGGCTGGATTAAAAAAATTCCAAGGATTGCAGTAATTAACGCAGAAGGTGCAAGCACTTTGTATGATTTGTACAACGGACTCTTTGGTGGAACGAAGCTTCGCTGGAACAAAGGCAAGCCAGATACAGATTTGATAAATAGATATTACCAAGACCAAGACAAAAAAGGAATAAGGCCGAAGACAAAAGCAACTGCGATTCAGATTGGCAAGCCTGCAAACATACTCAAAGGGCTACGCGCACTCGAATTCACAAATGGTGTAGTGGAAAAAGTTTCAGATTCGGAGATGCTTGATGGTATGTCTATTGTGGGACTAAATGGGTTTGATTGTGAAATGGCATCTGGGGCTACACCTGCAGGAATTAAAAAATTGGTTGAAAAAGAGATCATAAAAAAAGACGATGTCGTAGTTGGCATTCTGACTGGAAGACAAAAAGACTCTAGTCTGCCCGTAGAATACCACAATAACCCTGCAAACAGATTTGCCAATCCTCCACGAGGATAATTTGACAAACAGTACGCACAAATCACTATACACAATTTATTAGATGTAGTACCTCAAGGAATATTGGATAATTGGTAGTAGGTTCTAAAAAAGCAGTTTACGCTGCATTGTTTGGCAATTTAGGTATAGCAATCACCAAGTTCATTGCGGCAATTTTTAGCGGTAGCGCATCCATGTGGGCTGAAGCGTATCACTCCTCCTCAGATACCTTCAATCAAGTTCTTTTGTTATTTGGCATGAAAACCAGTGTAAAGGCCGCAAGCTACCAACACCAGTTTGGGTATGGACGCGAGTTGTTCTTCTGGTCATTTATTGTAGCAACTATGCTTTTTGGTATATCCGGTATTTTATCACTTGAACAAGGTGCTTCCTCATTGTTGGAAGGGCCGCGCAAACTCGAACACGTAGAGTTAAGCTACATCGTCTTGACTATTGCGTTTGGGTTCGAGGCAAACGCCCTGAGAATAGCACTCAAACAATTTACAAAAGAGATCAGAGCAAAAGGTGAAAAAATCAGATTTTCCACAATGGTCAATCATTTCAAAGAAAGCAAAGATACCGCACTTTTGACAGTGGTAGTTGAAGACTCAGCGGCATTGTTGGGCATCATCATAGCTACCATCGGGATATACCTTTCAGACATTACAGGAAACTCTATCTATGATGCAATTAGCTCGCTTATGATTGGAAGCATTCTGATGTTCTTTGCATTCTTTCTTGCAAAGGAAAATCGTGGCCTGCTTATTGGGGAATCAATTACAGCAAAGGAATACAAAAAGATAGTCAAATTGATTAAAGAAATTCCAGAAGTCAAAAAGATCGTGTCCATGAGAACCATGCACCTTGGACCAGAAGACATTCTTGTAGGAGTGCAAGTAAATCTCATAGATAATTTAGACACAGACAAAATAGAAGCACTAACTGATGCAATAGAGCAAAAAATAATGCAGGTAATACCACACACAAATAGAGAGCACATATTTGTCGAGCTTGAACGAGAACGATTCAAGTAATTTTGTGGTTATTTCTTTGCAAAAAAGTCTTCAAGCAGTTTCTTTTTCTCATTCATATGGAACAAACTCTCTGTGTGCTTTGCTGCTTCTTCATACGGTTTTTGAAATAGCATCGCTTGCATGAGCAAGTGATTTTCTGGAATCACTATGCCGGTTTGATCATCAGAATACAGCATCTTAATGGTATCCCCAACTGATTCTAGCATGTTTGCGTGAATGTGAATCATGTTTGTGTCTTTGAAGCTGAATTTCATTGACTCTGCTGCATCGCGTATCTGTTTTGTTCCTTTGGCAGTCCATAAAATCGCAACGCCATACTCATCTTTGAAAAGGTCTAGGATCTCTTGCGGATTTGGTACATTGTCTTTGAATCTGATGTTAAGCATGTGAACATGCATTTGACGTGTCGGGACTTTGATTGCCTGGATGAATAGTGGCGTGTCTTTTCCCATGTACTGTTTTATGTCATCTTGATGATGTGGGTTGGATGTCCACTCCACTGTGTCTGGGACGATCTTGTTTATTTGTTCAATGTCTGCCCATCGCCTCACAAGCACTGCGTCAAACCTAACTAGTCGCGAACCGTATTTTTCTCGCAGTGGTTGTAAAACTCGACCCATGCCAGTTACATTGCAACTTCCTTGCATGACGTGTTTTTTGCCAAACGCGTCCTTGTAATTTACACGCGAATTAAACAGTAAATCAGAGACACTTTCTTCCCCTACGACAGATTCTCCCCCCTGATATATTGCCATAAGCCCTTTTGGTTCATAGAGTTGTTTTTTGTTTTGAAATCCAACGCCGCCAGGTGCTGCATCTATTACAAGGTCGCACTCATCCAGTGCAGATTCTATAGTTCCCTTTATTTTGTAATTTTTAAAAGAGTCAAGGCTTTTTTGTGGCACAAAAACGTCGAATCCACGTGATATAGCATCATTTACCTTCTCATCTGGTGAAAATTTGCCTACTCCAACTACCTTGATTTCTGGATCGTCTTTGATGAATTGTGCGATACGTTTTCCAATTGAGCCATATCCATTCACAAAGACCTTTTTCATGTTTTTTCCAATTGTGTCGCATTTATTTAGATTACACTAAACTAGGTATTGTGATCCAAGGTTGAGACTGGGTTATCTCTTATCTCCTCTCGTATGGTATCAAAATTATTTATCGCGCTATTCAGCCCTTCCTTTGTATGTTCAATCATTCCTTCTTTGTTTAGAAACGGAAGCAATACGAAGTAAGTCAAGATCAATAATGACGACAATCCTATAACCACCGTCAATATCCAAAGCTTGTCATCTGCCAATGAAGAGTCAAGTAAGGCGCTTTAGATTAATTTGGGGATGTTCGTTTCGTACAAAAGAACTAAATTAATCCAGATTTGAAGGCTCGTGTGATACATGCACCCTCACTAGGGATTGGCGCAGGAATAGCAGTCGTTGCCATGCTTGGAGTCTTTTTTGCCATAAATTCGAACACAGACATTGGTTTCAAGACAGAAGACATCAGACCATCAGAGGCAGAAAGAGAGCAAGAAACTGTAGCAGAGGCACCAAAGCAAGTCAGCATGTCGATATTTTCCGATAACGCGTCGCCCATTCTTGGTGATCCAAACGCACCAATTACCATAGTCGAGTTTGGCGACTATCAATGTTTTTACTGTAATAAATTCTTCCATGAGACCGAAGATCAAATTTATGAAAACTACATCAAGACAGGTAAGGCCAAAATGATATTCAAAGACTTTACCATAATAGGCCCAGACTCGATTGTTGCTGCTCATGCAGCTCATTGTGCGGATGAACAGGGCAAGTTCTGGGAATACCATGACACACTATACAACAACTGGAATGGTGAAAACAACGGCTGGGCATCATTGGAGAATCAGCAAAAGTTTGCCAAAGATGTAGGTTTAGACATGACCAAGTTCGCAGATTGTATGACAAGTGAAAAATACAAAGAAAAAATACAGTCAAGCACAAACGATGCTCAGACACTCGGTCTTTCAGGAACTCCTGGCTTTTTCATCATAGGACCAAACAACAAAATTGTCAGAGTGCCAGGAGCCCAGCCATATGATGTTTTTGTTAACATACTAGAATCCGACCAACTCAAGGGCAACTAGTTTTATTTGTCGAATGCAATTCTAGGTTATGGAATTTAGTTGTGTAAAAGATTGCTCACAGTGTTGCGTAGAACGTGAGTATTATCCATCAAAAAGATTCGGCAAGGTGGGGGTTCTGATTCTCCCTAGCGAGAAAGACAAAATCGAGAAACTGGCAAAAAGACAAGGTTTAGAGATTGTCATCGTTCCAAGAATCGGTATTTCTTA
Organism: Candidatus Nitrosotenuis sp.; assembly: GCA_037439825.1. Lineage (GTDB taxonomy): Archaea > Thermoproteota > Nitrososphaeria > Nitrososphaerales > Nitrosopumilaceae > Nitrosotenuis. Next base: position 6,735 of record JBBIVI010000030.1, read on the forward strand.
CCAAGATTTAACAAAACCCGAAAAGATAGTTGCCTACCAAATGATGGGAAAAGAAAAAAATGGAAATGTCTGTCCGTTCTTGGATACTGAATCCTCCAAAAGATCACCGCATGGAGGATTTGTCTGCAATATATACGAACAGAGGCCACTTGCATGTAGAGCATACCCACTAATAGAAATTGATCCAATAACCCTAGATTCAAAGTGCAAATTTTGTCAGACACACAAAACTGCTGATTCCAATCTCGATGGCGAAATCGAGTCTTTGATAAAGATAAAAACAGAAATGACTACGAGGGCGCCCACGATCTGGCGATATGCTACAGGAATAGGTGAAGACGAGGACGTTTCTGAAATGCAAAAAGGTTGGCTCAAAGAGCCATGAGCCAATTCTATAAATCTAGAATGAAAAATCATCAAGTCATTAATTTCTAATATAAAAAATAAAAATCAGACAAAATTTTTATAAATTTACAACCCACTACTTGTGGGTAGAACACATTTAGCTAACAACCCTTATATTCAAAACTCAGAAGGGAAAGCTCATGGCAGCAGGCATAGATGACATAGCTGTTTACATACCGAGACTGTTTGTGGACTCGGCAGATTTTGCTGTAGCCAGGGGCTTAGATCCTGCCAAATTAAAGCAGGGTTTGGGCATATCAAAAATGGCCATAGTTGATACAAATCAAGATCCAGCCTGCCTTGCCGCAAATGCGTGTCTCAAGTTGATGCAAAAAAACAACATTGCGCCAAAGGATGTAGGGAGACTCTATGTTGCTACCGAATCAGCCCTAGATGAGTCAAAAGCCCTAAATTCGTATGTAATTGGCATGCTTGAACAAGTATACGGTCAGGATTCTTTTGAACATTGTGGTGGAATTGAATGCAAATTCGCATGCGTTTCTGGTTCTTACGCACTATACGATAACTGTAACTGGATTAGAGCAGGTGAAGCAGAAGGAAAATCTGCAATAGTTGTTGTTTCAGATATTGCCAAATACGATCTTGGCTCTGCTGGAGAGTACACGCAGGGTGCAGGTGCAATAGCAATGCTTCTAAATGACAACCCAAGACTTCTCCAGTTTGATTCAAAGGTCACATCGACCTCAATTAAGAATGAATATGACTTTTACAGGCCGTTTGGTAAAGAAACGCCAATAGTTCATGGACAATATTCCAATCTACTATATCTAATTCAAGTCAAAAAAGCCTTTGAATTGTACAAGAAAAAGGCACTCGAATCAGGTCTAATCAAAATAAAAGAAGGCGAGACCATCCTTGATCACATCGACTACCTCTGTATGCACCTCCCATACAGCAACATGGGAAAGAAGGCACTTTCGTATCTACTCAGAAGAGAGTGGAGACACTTACCACGCTGGAAGAGGATCATAGAGCAAACAGGAATGGATGAACCGGTTCCAAAGGATCCACGCGGAACCATCGAGTCAATCTTGGCCGACGAAGAATACATGGCAAAAGACCACGAGTTTACAAAATTATTTACAAGAACAAAGGAATACCAGCAATTCTATGAGGACAAGCTTGCAAGCTCACTAATCGCATCCTCAATGATTGGTAATTTGTACACAGCATCACTATACTTGGGATTTAGAAGCTGTTTAGAATTTGAGTTCCAAAAAGGAATAGAGCTTGAAGGAAAAAGAATAGGTTTTGGCTCATACGGTAGCGGCAGTAGCGCCATGGTATTCAGCGGCGTCATACAATCATCATACAAAGACATTGTAAAGAACATGAACATAGAAGCCGAGATAGGAGAGAGAAAGAAACTCTCACTAGAAGAATACGAAGAAATTCATGAGAATAAACGCAGTCCGCATGAAACCATTCTTGATGCCAAAGAAGAGATTGTTCTTGTAAGCGTTGAAAAATCTCCAGAAAGTAAAGGCGAGCGCAAATACGCCTTTTGTCAGTAATCAGAGATTTAGTTTGCCAGTTTTCTCATGGACTCTTCATTGATTAAAAACATCTTGTATGGACAAATAGGACAATTAACGGATGCAGAGATTCAAACCGCATTGGCCTCAGGTAATAAGAAAAATGTGATAGAAAAGATTTTGCAAAAAAGCATCAAACAGATCATACAAATCGAAGATTTGCCAGAAAACCTAGTCATATTTGCAGAAAGTTTGACGCATTATTTGCTTACCAAGACACTGACTCCAAGTCAAAGAAAGATTAGTGTAGATGACATCGAAGTGGACATAGTAATTCCGGATGTCAAAACTCTAAAAAAATCACCACAGAATTCACTGGTTCTATATTTTGCAAAAACAA
>JBBIVI010000030.1:9052-10523 GCA_037439825.1 Candidatus Nitrosotenuis sp.
TCTTGCAAGACTACAGAAGATTCAGCCAGTAAAAGAAAACATCTGGGTAATTTCAAGATCAGATATGCAGATCCCATATAGGACATATGACGCAGGGTCTAATTTTGCTGCCATGTTTGACGACATAGATAGATTTCTTGCAACAAAACCACAATCAAAATTCAAAATATTTAGAGTATGAGCCCCTGAACCACACCAGCATTCTCTAGCATTACGGAGGCTTTTTGTATATTAGGATCATCTAAATGTGGAATTGTACAGAGAACTTTAATGCCTGTAAGATTGGTCAAATCCTTGGCAAGCTCAGCAGCATCATATCCCGTAGTGTCATAATTGTTAATTATTATCCCCTGCAGCCTCAGACCGTACCTTTTGCACGCATCGCATGTCAGAAGTGTATGATTAACTGTGCCAATCTTTGCACTAGTAACCAGCAAAGTTTCAAGATTCATGTCTTTAATGAGATCTGCAACAAAGTAGTTTTTTTGGATTGGAGTCAGGATTCCACCAATTCCTTCGACTAGAACCATATCGTGTAACGCCTGCAGTTTTTCGAATTTCTGCAACACCAAATTCACATCGATTGATGCGCCGAGTTTGTTTGCTGCAGTGTATGGCGAGGCAGGAACTGGGAAAAAGTACGGGTTTATCAGGTCTTCTGGATCTGTAACTACAGCGGCGTCGGCAAGAAGTTGAACATCTTCAGATTTGAAACCTTGATTTTGTTGCGCTCCACAAGCAAATGGTTTCATGACACCCACGTCAATGCCTTTGTTTTTTAACGCAAAAGCAAGGGCAGCAGTGATTACAGTTTTTCCTATTTCAGTATCCGTGGCAGTTACAAAGTATGACTTCAATGTGTCAACTCTGATGAATTGATTGATTAAGCTTACCGGTTGATTATTAAAATGATTTCAATGGAGATGAGCAGTGATAAATCATAGTTACGTTTGGCACCCATACACACAGATGAGTGAATGGAAAGGGTTTCCAAAGATAGTAAGCGGTGATGGCATGTGGCTTGTAGATTCACAAGGTAATAGATTGCTTGATGGAGTAGCAAGCATGTGGTGTAATGTATGGGGTCACTCTAAAAAAGAAATAATTGCAGCACTCTACAAACAAGCAAAAAAAATCTCGCACTCATCACTGTTTAATTTAACAAATGAGCAGGCTGAGATTCTTGCAAAAAGATTAATCGGCATGTTTCCTGGCATGTACAGAGTCTTTTTTTCTGATGACGGATCTACTGCGATGGAAATTGCGCTCAAAATGGCAATACAATATTGGAAAAACATTGGTGAGAAAAATAAGACAATATTTGCAACACTTCAAAATGGGTATCATGGAGACACATATGGAGCCATGTCAGTTGGCTACGTGCCTGGATTTTTTGCACCATTTAAGAATCAATTATACAAAACAATCCAAATTCCATTCACAAACAAGTACAGAATACCTAGTGGAACAA
>JBBIVI010000031.1:0-2080 GCA_037439825.1 Candidatus Nitrosotenuis sp.
TCACTGGTGGAGCGATCACGACATTAAGCTTAGATTCGTAGAAGAAGACGATAAATACTGGTTTATCTTAGCGTCAGAGTCAAAACGACCCGATCACAACCGTTCTATTTTCAAACTACTTCCAAAATCAGAAAACTATCTCCGCTTCAAAAAAGGACACCAAGGTGAAGCATATCTTAGATTCGCCGCATATTCTCAAAAAGGAGAGGATCAGGTTAAAGATGACGCCATATGTAACTGTGGTCACAAAAAAGAGGATCACAACGGTTCGTGTAGTGAAGAAGGCTGCAACTGCAAAAAATTTGATACCTTTGTATTAACTATGCTCAGAAAGAAAAAAACCATAACCAACATCAAGTTTCTTGAAGAAAAAGATGTTAAAGACGATTCTGTATCATGGAACTGTCTTTACGTAAACAAGTACAAAAACCTGTAGTTATTTTTTGTCCAGATTTACTCTGACGTGTTCGCCAGGGTAGTGCTCAAAAATCTTTTTAGAATAACACGTGCCGCACATAAAACCTTCCATATTCCACTCCTTCATTGCGCGATACTTGTGTGGCATTGGACCTTTACAAACAGCACACTTTTCTTCTTTCAAGCAACTCTGGGTTTTTTACTTCTATATAAAAATCATGATCATTTTTGTTGTATAAAAAAAATTTGTTAAATAATAGTTTGTAGCAGAAAAAATGCGATAGGTTGTCTGGCCATTGTAAACCTCCTGCAATTTTTACAAGGCTTGGCAACCATCGCACTAGGACTTACAGCAAACTGTTAACCAGTTTTTTGATGCTTTCTATTTCATCTTCTTCATGTTGTATTTTTTTGTCTACAACTCTTAACATTGTTTCATTCCAAACATGATGAGAAAAGAAATTATGAAATGTGTTCGCAAGCTCCATTTCGTCGCCTACTACAGTGTCTTCCAAAAATTTAGTTACAATCGTGTCTGCCAACCTCAAAATACGTTCATTTAGTTTGTAGCTTTTGAAAATTGGTTCCAACTTTACAATGTCTTCCTTGAAATCTCCTTTGGTTCCAAGAATGCTTTTGTGGATCATTCTAAAGTACGTTGCAACAAAGAATAATGTAGCATATCTTTTTGTTTTGTGCCCACCACGCTTTCCGTAACCTAGGGATTTTTTTGCATGCTCCTTTACAAGGTATGGGTACAAAAGCAGTCTGTAATCGTCTTTTAGATTTTCATTGAAGACATCGTCGTATTTACTTCCGCGTGGTAAGAACTGGGCAGGTGAGCTATATGCTTCAGTTGGTCTCTGCTCGATTCCTGCAACCAATGCCTGTATTGCATCTTTTGCGACAATTACCTTTTTGTGATTGTCCGGAAGGTAGCGGTTGTAGATTGCATCTCCCTTAAACTCTGCTTGTTGTGATTTTGTCTTACTATCAAAAGAACCTGCTTGGATTTCATAAAAATATCCATAATTCTCAAGCTGCGACTTGATGGATTTATGAAAGTCCATCAGGGAAACAAGGTCTTTTCCTCGCACAGAATTCTGCGAATTTCTGTACTTTGTGATATTATTTTGATCTTGCTCATCGTCTGCCTTGATTATTGTTACTGTGATGCTGCCGTCTAAATTGTTAGTTCTCTTTGCATGATCTAGTATGGAGTTGGATGTCTGTGCACCGTTGACTATCTGTGGTGCATGCAGCATCATATTGCCGTCTTCAAGCACTTCAAAATCGCTTACTACTATAGTGATTCCGTTATTGTAATAAAAGAATTTGTCAGGAGAATTCTGCAGGGTTTCCCGAATACCCTTATTGACATTTGTCTTAAACTGCATCCACTGTCTTATGTTGGATTCAAATACATAGTCGCGGTTTTTTGTCACAAAATCTGTTAATTCTCTTAGCTTGAGTATGCCCAAAACCGTGTTCTTGTATCGGATCATTTCTTCTAGCTTTATCTTGGATTTTTTTCCTGCCGCAGGTTTCTTTATTCTATCCCACAAGTTTTGAACTATTTTGTCTATATCCATTATCTCTACTGAATCATCCCCCTCAGATATTACGGACTGGTTTGTCACGTAGCAACATTCGATTTTCAGGT
>JBBIVI010000031.1:2092-10486 GCA_037439825.1 Candidatus Nitrosotenuis sp.
GGATCTTTGTGACCAAGTTCGCAAGCTCAGGCCTCATCTTTGTGACATCCTTGCTAAGCAGCTTTTTGACATCTTCTTTGAATTTGAGAATGGCCTCTTCGGAGTGCGCCGTACCATACTTTGATTGGAATAATCGTATTTTGTTGTCTGAAAAATCCACTGGCAAATATGCATCAATACCTAGATCGTTTGCACCATCAATGATCGCGTCGGCTGCATCGTCCTCTGTGGCCTCAAATACCCTTGTCAGCACCCAGTGAAGAAAGTTGTAACCCTTCTCTACATCATTTTTTGCGCTTTCGGCGTACTCTAGTATGCTGTCTTTAATATTTTGAGAAAATCCTTCAAGTGGTTGTTCGGTTTTTTTCTGAACCAAAAGAGATTGCGAGCCAGGAATGTATTCTAACAACCCGTTTTTTTCTGCCACGAATTGACTTGGCTGCAGTGTATTTAGAAAAAGCTGGTTATTACATAATAACCATTCACGCCTCATAGAAATTAAATTGTCAATCAATGGTAGTAGCATCAATGTCAAAAAAAATTCTTGCATCATGCGTATCAGCAGTGACTGTAATTGGTTTCATAGGTATGTTCTTGATAACAAGCACGGAAGAAAATATCCAAGACACACGATCTTCTTATGAGAATCTAGTATCAATTACCGTTTCTTCGTCAAGGCCTGGCTGCGAGAAAACCAACACGTGTTATGTGCCACCAGAAGTTGTGATATACCAAGGGGATACAGTGACTTGGATAAACGATGATTCAGCATTTCATACAGTCACAAGCGGTTTTTATGATAATCATGATGGTTTGTTTGACAGCGGACAACTTGATCCAGCACAAATATTTTCACACAAATTTGATGAGGATGGATTCTATGACTATTATTGTAGATTGCATCCCTGGATGGATGGACAAATAATTGTAAGATGGAGGTGAGGAAGGGATTCGAACCCCTCTAGATTCGCTCTGCAGGCGAACGCATAACCGCTCTGCCACCTCACCGACAAAAATTGTCGCTCCAACAACAATTAAACTCTTTACCTATGATTTGGTGAATGACTTTGATGCAAGTTTAATGTCTTCACCACGGATCGTTTTTCTGCCTGCATGATTTGACATTTCGACCGCACTTTTTGCAATTGTTGTTGCAATCTCTTCTAAAACTCGTCTTAGTTCATCGGCAGATTCATCACTTACGCGCTCGGCACCTGCTTTTTTTAATATCCTATACATAGCTGAAAGTCCAAGTTCTGATGACTTCATCAAAATAACTCAATAATCCTCTGATAAAGGATTGCGAGTGAAAAAGTTCTACATATCCAATACAATTCTACAAACTTAAAAACAGCACCGAAAACCACAAGAGCATGGTGTGGCTTTTTGATGCTCATATTCATCTCTCTGATGACGAATACAAAAATGACATAGGCTTTATCCTGCATTCTATGAAAATACTTCAAATCAAGGCATGCTCTGTATCGATGGATAACCATTCTTCACAAATCACACTAGATCTGGCAAAAAAAAGCAAGGAAGTACTACCGTTTGTCGGCATACATCCAGAAAAAGCACAAGATGATTTGGAAGCTATGTTACAATTAATTGACAAAAATTCTAACAACATTGCAGGAATTGGTGAGATAGGGCTTGATAAAACATACACATCAAGTGACGAAGAATTCAACAGACAAAAACATGTCTTCACAAAACTTTTGGAAGTGGCAGAGAGGCTCAAAAAACCAGTCTCAGTGCACTCCCGTAAAACACTTGATGATATTTTGAAGATAGTGCCGTCATACCGAATATCCGGTTTTTTATTACATTGGTTTGATGGTAGTAAAAAACAGCTCAGGAAAGCAATGGATCTTGACTGCTTCGTTTCGTATGGGCCCGTGTCTGTATATTCGCAGGACAAACAAATACTCATCTCAAATACCGATAAAACCAAGATCCTAGTTGAAACAGACGGTCCTGTAAAATTCTCACACTGTTTTAGCATGAAACCTGCGCAACCAAGTTTTATCCCAAGTGTAATTTTTTCTGCATCAAAAATATTTGGAATTCCATATGACGAATGTGTTTCTATATTAGAAACAAATTCGAAAAACTATTTAGGGATATAGGTATAATTTACCCCTTCAGATAATTTGCATCGTGGATAGGATAAGACGACTCTCAATGCAAGTACTCGAAAGATATAGGGATAGATTCACAACAGATTATCAAGAAAATAAAAAAACACTAGACCAAGTAGCCATCATCCGTTCAAAAGGCCTCAAAAACGAGATAGCTGGTTTCATTACAAAATTTATCAAACATGAAAGTAGCTCCAAGGCACAAGAAGAAATCGAAGCAACAGATGCAGAAATTGAAGAACCCGAAGAGGAATCAGTACCACAAGAAATCGTAGTTGAAAATACGACTGAAGAATCAAGTTAGACTGTTTTTTGTGGCCACGAATTGATCACAATCAAACTTTTGGGTGGGGCAAAAAAATCATTTGAAACAGATCTGATTTCAGCTGATCTTGACGGGAAAACTATTTCACAACTACTTGGATATCTCCTCTCAATAAAACCAAAAAACACATTGGAACTTGATACAAAGAATATTCTTGTCGCCGTAAATGGGATTGATTCATCTGCATTGCAAGGACTCAATACTATCTTGAGTACAGGCGATGTGATCAGCATAATTCCAATAATTCATGGGGGTGCAAGGAGGACACAATTTAAAATTGACGATCATCTGGTCGAACTGTTTGATATGCAATATAAAAAAAATCACAACTATAAATTTCTGGACTCGAGTAGGGAAAAATTTCCAAATCTGATCCTAGAGGGGATATCCTCAAAATGTATTTTGAGTCCAACACATGCAAAAAAAATCATCGCATTATCGCTTTATGCACAAAAATATGATCTTTTACTTTCAAAAAAGATCCAAACCGATATTTTATTGAGATTTGCTTCCACAACGCAGATCTCAGATGCTATTAAAAAGGTCGGAATCGATACTAGTGATGAATTCACAATGATCGCAATTGGCCACAAACCCTCCCTTGACAAGCTGTATGAATACGTAAGGTCAAATCTAAAAAAAATGGATTATGGAAAAAACTCAGCATATCTGCAAAAACTGTTTGGAATTTCTAAAAAACATCTACACACAATAGCATCTGATGCCACCCTTGAAGATCTTCTTGTGGAAAAGGCAGCCGTGTTAATCAAATGACTTTCTTCTTGTTTTCTCCACACTCAAAATATCTGATTCTCTTATGATTGATACACCACAAATATTGCCAAGAATCTCGATGAGTACTATCCAATCGTATTTTTTTAGTGAAACCTTGTTCTTTATCTTGTCTGCAACCTGACTTATTATCTCAGCTGATGCAATGCTTGAACTTCTTTTCTCAATTGTAATCCTATAGGTATCGGCCGGTTCCATCTTTTGAATCTGCTCAAGCACAGCTTCTGAAATTGAAGTAAGATCAGTCTTGACCGTCTTAAAGATCGGAATAACTCTGAGGATGTATCTAATTGACCATGGTTCATCTTCCATCTTTTGATGAATTTTTTTTATAATCTGTGTAGCGTCGATGGAGGTATCTGCAGTTAAGATGCCAGAAAATTCGGTTTTTTCTATTTTAGCTGCAAAGTCTCCCAATTCATTTAATATTGACTTCACCTCGTCTTTTGCTTCGTCCTCAAAATATCTTGCACAGGTGATGATGAGATCCAATGCATATGCGTTGCCTTACCTGGCGTATTATGCTATCGGGAGTCAAAAATTAAATAAACAAAATGGTTTGTAGCTTTGCGATGAGCACAGATCCAGACCTAGAAAACGATTTTGAAGACGATTTTGAGGATTACGAAGATGAGGAAATGGAAGACGAGGATTTCTAGATAGTCAGACCGAAACTGTCTGCAAATTTGTTAAAGGTGTTGTATGCTTGAAGGAATTCTCTGCCTACGTTGCTTATTTTGTATTTGAAGGTACCATTAGAGTTTGTTTGTTCAAGTAGTCCCTGGGCTACAAGTGTGCTCAGAATCTTTGAGATCCTACTATGAGATATGTTTGCCTTTCGTATCAGATATGTGATGCTTGCGCCCTGCTCATCTGGCAGGTCATCTCTTGTCGTGGTGAGTATGTCACCAATAATCTTCATATGTGTTCTGTATACTGTGCTCATGATGCCTCGGCAAAATGGTGTTAGCGCAGTTCTTCAATATATTAACGGGCGAAAAATATTTGACAAAATAATATTATCAAACTAAATTCAGGCGTGAGGATTAGAGATTCTCGTCAAATTTCATCTTGGTCAAAGGCACTTTGGTGACTGGGATAAACAACAGTATGAGTCCCACGATCTTTGTGGAGATGGAAATTACACCAAGTACCGATTGCGGAAAGACAAAATAATACCAACCAAGAAATTCACCAAAACCTAACGCACCAAGTCCCACCGCAACAAAGATTGCAGTTTTTCGTCTACTCTCAAAGTATGACATTATGGTCTCAATTGCACCATACGCAAGGAGGATAAACGAAATGGAGCGTATGATATTTTCAATTGAGATAAACGAAATCAAAAAGAGTGGAATAATCCCTACTGAACGTAGGTAGCTTGATTTTGGAAAAAATGATTTTATGGTATGAGAGAATGCAATGAAAAAGTAACCAACGGTCTGCACTCCTATGCCAACAGTCTGAACCCATCTTTGTGGTTCACCAGTTTTGAATACAAAAATATCAACTGCTTGACCAAGCCACATTATGATAAAACCAATACCTATTGCAAAAAATGCAATTGTGAGTCTGAATAATGTGGGACTACCAGTGTTTCGAAAACCAATGTAGGAGATTGTACCGATTGTTATTCCTACTGCAAACCCAATTAAATTTAAGATACTTTCAAGAAAAAACTCTACCATTGCTTACCAATAATTGTAAATGATTTTAAATTTAGTCCCACTCATCAAGCGTGCCAGCATTTTGACCTGCAGTGGTTCCAGCGTAATCACCTAAAATATCGGAATATGTTACATCGTTATGAGCTACAAACTTGACGTACTCACCATAACTCATTTCAAGATCACAATCTTGACATCTAACCGTCGAAAAATCTGCCTCAAGTTCAGCTAACCCCTTGCACTTTGGACACTTGATTTTCACATCAATAATTACGGTTGTTACCTTATTAGTTGTTGCCAAGCTGCGTTGTGTTCAGAAGCTGCCAAAGAATAAATTGACAACAAAAACTCAAAAATAATGATGCGAGTCTGCACAAAATGCAAGTCTGAAATTCCAGACTCAGAACAACTCGACCCAATGGCAGCAACTTATCCATGCTGTACTAAATGCTGGGAAGAATGGAAATCCTATAGAATAATGGTCATGAACGAACTTAGGCTAGACATGTCCCTGCCTGAACACAGAAAACTGCTCAAAAAGAACGAAAAGATCTTCGTAGGCGTTCTGTCACCTCAAGGAGACATCATCGACTTTACCAACGAAGATAACCGAAAACCGGACAAACCTCCAGCCTAAATTCCAAGTAATGCTCTGGCATTTTGTGGGATTATCAGAAATAAGCGTCTTTTTTGATCCTCTGGTATCTCCGAGAGTATACTCCTAATCGAATTTGCGATGGTTTGCTTTTTTGAGTCATCAAGGGAGGCAAAGATCTCAAGTATGCCGTCCAAGTTAAAGAGAATCAGCTTTTGAGGATTTTTTAGAATCTCTGATATGTAGGTGGAAAACATGATCAACCTTTTTTCCTCCTCTAACTCTGGACAAGCAATCTTCACCTTTGCTTGTCTAATAAAGCTTGGCAAGGTTTGGAAAAGGAATTGTCGGACCTCCTTCAAGGGCATTGTTGATTATCTCAATTCTGTCGACTACTGGCAGTGTGAAAAATTCTTCCATGCGTTTTTTCAAAATGGGCCTTCTTAGAAAATCAGGCAGGTTTGCCAAAACAACAATTATGTTACCAGCAAAGTTTGGTTGTGACATACATCTCCTCTTATTATGGAGATTAAAAATCAGATCCATTACAATAACTTAGCTTAAATTAAAGTGAAATGCCTCAGCAAATGATGCCTTCGACTGTAGTTGTTGGTGGGTTCTTTGGAGATGAAGGAAAAGGCAAAATAATTTCGTATCTGGCACAAAAAGATGATCCGACGATAGTTGTGAGGGGTGGAGCAGGACCAAACGCGGGCCACACAATAGAAGACGGCAATAAAAAATACAAGGTGCGAATGCTGCCAAGCGGGTTTCTCAACAAAAAAGCAAAACTCATGATAGGTCCAGGAGTTGTAGTAAACCCTGATGTTTTGCACAAAGAAATTGAGGAGTTTGGCGTTGCAAAAAGGGTATTTGTTGACTCTAATTGTGGAATAATTGAAAAATCTCATACAGATGTAGACTCTGGAGGTCGTCTGAAGGAAAAACTTGGCACTACTGGCTCAGGAACAGGCCCAGCAAATGCGGACAGGGCGATGCGAACACTCAAGCTTGCAAAAGATATCGACTCACTAAAGCCATATCTTACCGATGTAGCCGAAAAGATAAACACGGCACTTGATAGGGATGAAGGCGTACTCGTGGAGGGCACGCAGGGAACATTTCTCTCACTATGGCATGGAACATACCCGTTTGTGACCTCAAAAGACGTTACAGCCTCGGGAATTTGCGCCGACATTGGACTTGGACCAAAAAAAGTAGATGATGTCATGGTTGTCTTCAAGTCATACGTAACACGCGTAGGAACAGGCTTGCTTGAAAATGAGCTTTCGGCAGAGGAAGGGGCCAGGCGTGGCTGGTCCGAAGTAGGCACGGTCACAGGCAGGCAGAGGCGCGCAGCCGAATTTGACTTTGAGTTGGCAAAGAGAGCCATCATGCTCAACAGCGCAACACAGATTGGGCTCACAAAGCTAGACGTGCTCTTCTCGGAATGTGCGCACAAAAACTCCTTTGATGATCTGAGCGAGCGTGCAAAGGAATTCATAACAAAAATCGAAGACAATCTGGACGTGCCTGTGACACTGATTGGCACAGGCGCTAGCGTCAATGACATTATTGACTTGAGGCAATAGTGTTTGGATTTTTTTGCTAAACTTTATTTTGCCAATTATTTTATTGGTGTCGTGGAAAAACCAAAATCTCCAAAATATGTAGAATTGGCATCACAGTTAGAATTTTCACGCCTAGTATGCGCCCTTGAACGCATGCCTCGAGTCTCATTCCATCATGAACACAACGGCAAAAAAATACTCTCAATACAGATGGATCTGCTCAAAGAGCGACCAATAATATACTACGTACCAATCGAGCAGCAGGGACATTATCTCTCATATGGCTTCAAAAACGGCAAGGAGGAAGCAAAGGTAGTGGATGCCATATCTGAGCCTACGAAGCTTTACTCTCCCATAGTCAAGTTAAAGGAACTTCCCCCATCACTGAAGCAAAACCAAGACGACCTTATGGAAAAATATGAGTTATTGGAGCTTGAGGACTTGGCCAGCCTCGCAAAGCTAAGCTACGGCTACGAAGAAGCACCATTCCCACTATTTGCCTTCAAACACAAGGAAAAATGGTTACTTGGCGTCTTTATGAACTTCAATGAAGAAGGACCTTCGTATTTCTGCCACGTAGCACTTGATTCTGAGCCAAAATACCCGTTCCTCAAGTATGCCATGCACAATGGCAACATACCGGTATTTACAGACAACCTAAACGAGCATGGTTACTCTTACATCAAGATAATAAAGCTAAACGAGACCCATCCATTAGTTAGCTATGAGTAGCTTCAAAGAAAGGATCGGCAAACTCTCCTCCGAAAAAAGCCCCCTTGTTCTTGCAAATGATTATGAACACCACAAAAATCTGGAATCAAAAACAATTCAGAACATTAAATCATTAAACAAATATCTTTGTGCAATCAAATTCAATTTTCATTTATTGTTGCCACTTGGGCAAAAACAGCTCTCGAAAATAAACAAGACAGCACATGATCACGGACTCCAGACAATCGCAGACATAAAACTAAATGACATAGGGAACACGAATCTGGTTACAGCGCAAACTCTGTGGAACATGGGATTTGACGCAATGATTGTAAATCCAATGATGGGTCCACAGGGCCTACAAAACCTCATCAGATACTCTCACAAAAACAAAAAAGGCGTAATCTCATTATGTCATATGAGCTCACCTGAAGCAAAAATGACATACGAGCTTGGGTTGGGTTCAAAAAAGAAGCTTTACCATTTGTTTTTGGAATGGGCGACAAAAATGCACGCAGATGGGATCATAGTTGGCGCGACATTCCCAAAAATAGTTCAATTTTGCAAACAAAAAAGCAATGGCAAGCTAAAC